>JAYSOC010000348.1:0-9986 GCA_043723285.1 Ferruginibacter sp.
AATCATTTTACAAAACATGATTTAGTTCGTTTTGCTATGCAAGGCGAAAAAGTAGCTAGTGGTGTAAAGCATGCGGATAATATTACACCTTGCATTTATGGTGGTGTTACATTAATCCGTTCTATTTTCCCTTTGGATATTGTTCCGCTTTCCGCACCACCCATGTATGTTACGGTTGTGCACCCACAAATAGAAGTAAAAACATCTGATGCTCGGCAAATTTTAAAAAAAGATGTGTCTCTAAAAGATGCTATTAAACAATGGGGGAATGTGGCTGGGCTTGTAGCGGGCTTTTTGCAAAACGATTATGATATAATTAGTCGTAGTTTAGAAGATGTAATTATAGAACCCATTCGTAGTATTCTCATTCCTGGGTTTGATAAAATAAAAATGCAATGTAAAGAAGCAGGTGCACTCGGTGGCGGTATTAGCGGTAGTGGCCCTTCGGTTTTTATGCTAAGCAAAGAAGAAAACACCGCAAAAAAAGTAGAGCAAATTATGAAAGAAATTTACGATAAAATTGGTGTAGATTATCATACACATGTAACAACAATAAATAATGAAGGAGTTAAAATAAGCTAAGAGGTCAAAGGAGAAAAAGAGAGCCTCCCAAATCTCTTTCTACTCCTTTTCTCCTTTGAACTCTTAGCCAAAACCTCTTTGCCCAAAAATAAAAACCATGCAATTCTACAGCCTAAATAAAAAATCTCCTCCCGTAAATTTTAAAGACGCTACCATTAATGGCCAAGCGCCCGATAAAGGATTGTACTTTCCAGAGACCATTCCACAACTAAAAAAAGAATGGATTGATAGTATTGAAAACATCAGCAACGAAGAAATAGCTTTTGAAGTTATTAAACCTTATGTGGGCAATGCGATAAATGAAAATGATTTATTCAGTATCGTAAAAGAAACCATCAATTTTAATATTCCACTTGTAAAAGTTACCGATAGTATTTCTTCATTGGAGTTATACCATGGACCCACATTGGCTTTTAAAGATATTGGCGCAAGGTTTATGAGTAGGTGCCTTGGGTATTTTGTAAAAGGCGCAGATAAAAAGGTAACGGTACTAGTTGCTACATCCGGTGATACTGGCGGTGCAGTAGCCAATGGTTTTTATAATGTGGAAGGTGTAGATGTGGTAATATTATATCCATCGGGCAAAGTAAGTAGCGTACAAGAAAAACAACTCACTACTTTAGGAAACAATATTCATGCATTAGAAGTAGAAGGAAATTTTGATGACTGCCAAACAATGGTAAAGGCAGCTTTTATGGATGAAGCATTAAATAAAAAACTATTTCTGACATCTGCCAATTCAATAAACGTGGCTCGTTGGTTACCACAACAATTTTACTATTTCTTTGCATACAAACAATGGCAAGAAAAAAACAATCCCCCGGTAATAAGCGTACCTAGTGGAAATTTTGGAAATATTTGTGCAGGACTTTTAGCAAATGCATCTGGCTTACCAGTAAAACATTTTATTGCCGCTTGTAATGCCAACGATGTGGTGCCACAATATTTTGATACAGAAAATTACCAATCTAAAAAAGCAGTAGCTACAATTAGTAATGCTATGGATGTAGGCGACCCAAGTAATTTTGTACGCATTATGGAAATATTTCAACAACAATTTGCACGCTTAAAAAACAAGGTAAGTAGCGTTAGTGTTAGTGATGGTATTACAAAAGAAATATTGCTGTCTATCTTTAATGATCAAAAATATTTATGCGATCCTCACGGAGCGGTTGCGTATAAAGCATTACAAGATTATTTGCAAACTAATCCAAATGAAAAAGGTATATTTTTAGAAACAGCTCATCCAGTAAAATTTTATGATGTGGTTGAGCCTATCATTAATCAAGCTGTTCCTATTCCTGAAAGTATTAAAGAACAATTAAAATTGGAAAAGAAAAGTACAAAGATTGGTGTGGGGGCTGGTGAGTTGAAAAGTTTTTTGTTGAGCTTATAATTTTTAAGTTTTCGATCTGTATTTTCAATCTAATGCATCTAAAATGTTCAGCAAAGATATAACGACGAAGAGCTGCGGTGGACTGAGCGATGTGCTTTTGTGTATGCATGCGCCATAGGCGCATATGCATACACAAAAGTACGGAACAGCGAAGGAGACCGAACTAAAGTTTATTTAGGGCCGATGTTTACAGCCCCAAATTAAAAATCATTTTCTACCCTTCCATTATTTTATTCTGATGACTTATACTTTCCATGTGAACGGCATCATAATATTTTGTCATAAACTCTTTGCTTAAATTTAGCGCCTCTCCTTTTTTAAATGCACGTTCTAAAATTTCATTCCAACGATTGGTTTGTAAAATGGTAATGTTATTTTCTTTTTTATAAGTGCCAATTTGTTCCGCAACTTTCATGCGTTGACTAATAATTTGCATCAACTCATCATCTAAATGATTTATTTGTTGGCGCAATTTTTCCAATGCCGCATGATACTCCGCAGAATTTATATCTTCTTTTCTCCATTCAATAGCATCCAATAATTCCGCCAAACGCTCAGGTGTAATTTGTTGCTTAGCATCGCTCCATGCTTCATCGGGTGTAATGTGGCTTTCAATCATTAGTCCATCATAATCTAAATTGATGGCTTGTTGCGAAACGGCTTGCAAAATATCTCTGCGCCCACTAATATGTGATGGGTCACAAATTAACAACATATTGGGATTGCGCCTTTT
This sequence comes from Ferruginibacter sp., assembly GCA_043723285.1. Classification (GTDB taxonomy): domain Bacteria; phylum Bacteroidota; class Bacteroidia; order Chitinophagales; family Chitinophagaceae; genus Ferruginibacter. The sequence continues at coordinate 2,712 of JAYSOC010000348.1, forward strand.
CATTTCAATAGCCAAGTGCCACATCGGTGCATTTCTATATTCTGTATTGCCGTAAGAACTAAAGCCACGGTGTATCATACCCACTTGCTTTACACCGGCTTTTTGTATGCGTTCTATTCCACCCATCCATAATTCCAAATCTGGATTTATCGGATTTTTTACGAGCACAGGAATATCAACACCTCTCAATGCATCTGCAATTTCTTGTACGCTAAATGGATTCACTGTTGTACGAGCACCCACCCACAAAACATCCACATCAAAACTAAGCGCATCTTCTACTTGCTTTGCTGTAGCCACTTCTACGGTAGTTGGTAAACCTGTTATTTTTTTTGCTTGAGCAAGCCATGGCAATCCTTTTACGCCAATACCCTCAAACATGCCTGGGCGTGTACGAGGTTTCCAAATGCCAGCTCTCAACATATCTACTTTTCCTGTTGCAGCTAAACATTGTGCCGTTGCTATCATTTGCTCTTCTGTTTCTGCACTGCATGGTCCAGAAATAATTAATGGTCTTTTTTCCCAAAGGGCTTGTACTTTTTCTTTCATGGTTTTTTGTTTTTGGCTAAGAGGTCAGAGAAGAAAAAGACTTTAAAGAATAATAACTGCAACTCTTTTCTTCTCCTTTTCTCTTTCGATCTCTTAGCTTATTTTATTATCCTTCTAATCTTATTTGCATTTTCTATCAACTCCAACAAGTATTCATAATTTTCTTTTTCCAAACAGCTTTTAAATTTTTTCAATTGCATAATGTGCTCGTTCAATACATCCAATACATTTTCTTTATTTTGTTTAAAAATGGGTACCCACATAGCAGGATTACTTTTTGCCAAACGCACCGTACTTTCAAAACCTCCACTTGCTAGTTCAAATATGGCATCATCTTCTCTTTCTTTTTCCAACACCGTATTGGCCAATGCAAAACTTGTGATGTGCGATATGTGGCTAATGTACGCCGCATGCAAATCGTGCGCATGTGCATTCATATAAACCAAGTGCATCCCAATTTTTTTGTAAATATTTTCTATTGTTTCAAGAGCATCGGTTGCAGAATTTTCTTTATCGCAAATAACACATGCTTTACCTTCAAATGCTCTGTGTATAGCTGCTTCAGGACCACTATGCTCTGTACCCCACATGGGGTGAGTGCCTACAAAACGATTTCGAAAAGGATGATTTTTTACCATTTCACTCAAAGCAAATTTTGTAGAACCAGCATCGGTTACTATCTGTTTTTCATTTATCAACGGCATTATCTTTTCCATAACTGCTATTGTTGCATCTACAGGAATGGCGACATAAATTAAATCACTTTTTTTAACGGCTTCTTCTAATGACAATGCTTCATCTATCAAACCAAGAGCTAATGCTTTTGTTAAATTTGTTTCGTTAAAGTCCACACCAATTATATGCCTAGCAATATTTTTTTCTTTTAATGCCAAAGCAAATGAACCGCCAATAAGCCCAACACCAATTATCGTTACGTTTTCTATCATGATTTTATTTTTTAGCTAAAAGGCCAAAAGAGAAAAAGAGGAGTTGTATTTATTCTCTTTTAATCTCCTTTTCTCTTTTGTAATCCAAGCCTTTTTTATTACTGTTTTTAATTCTATAAATCGCTTTTTCAAATTTTTCCACAGGTGCACATAAGCTCACCCGTATGTACCCATTTCCCTTACTCCCAAATATTCCACCTGGTGTTATAAATACTTTTGCATTGTACAATACATCATCGCTTAGTTTGTATCCATCTTCACAATTTGCAGGAATTTTTGCCCACACAAACATGCCCGCTTGAGTTTTTTCATACAAACAATTCAACAAATCCAATAGCTCAAATGCCTTTTCTTTTCTTTCTTTATAAATGTTATTTACTCCGTTGTACCAATCTTTACCGAGGCTCAATGCCTTTGCTGCGGCTAGTTGTACGGGTAAAAACATTCCACTATCCATATTGCTCTTAAAACGAAGCACTTCTTCAATTCTTTCTTTTGCAGCACACATTATCCCAACACGCCAGCCCGCCATGTTTTGGCTTTTGCTAAGCGAGTTTAATTCTATCGCAACATCTTTTGCGCCATCTACACTTAAAATGCTCTTTGGGTTTTCATTCAAAATAAAACTGTACGGATTATCGTGTACCATCAAAATATTATTGGCTTTTGCAAATGCAATAATCTTTTCAAAAACATTATTTGTTGGTAATTGGCCCGTAGGCATGTGCGGATAATTTACAAACATCAATTTCACTTTACTTAAATCTGTTTTTGCCAGGGCATCAAAATTTGGCAGCCAATTATTTTCTTCTACCAAGTCATAATCCACACATACGCCACCTGCCAATGTTACAGCACTTTTGTATGTCGGGTAACCGGGGTTTGGTATTAATGCTTCATCGCCTTCATTTAAGTATGTCATACATATATGCATGATGCCTTCTTTGCTTCCTATCAATGGTAAAATTTCTGTGTCTGCATTTAATTCTACTCCGTACCATGTGTTATACCAAGCTGCTACTGCGTTTCGTAATATTGGCGAACCTTTGTAAGATTGATAAGCATGTGTATTTAAATTTGCCGCTTCATCTTGCAATACTTTTATTACATCAGGGTGCGGCGGCAAATCAGGACTGCCAATACCTAGGTTAATAATATTTTTTCCTTCTTTATTTAATGTTTCTATCTCTCTTAGTTTATGAGAAAAATAATATTCATTTATACTTGCTAATCTGTTTGCTGTTTTAAAATTCATTTTTATATTCTTTTATATTTTTTGAAGAGTTGAAGGTTTAAATTTTTTTTAATCAACTAGTCAACTATTCCCATTTTTGTAAATCCCATATACTTTTAAAGAATCGGTTAATTTTTTCATTTTCACTATTGTTTCATTAAAAATTTTCAACGATTCAAATTCCATATCTGCATGAAAAGAATATTTAAAATTGCTACCAGGTATAGGAAAACTCTGCAGCTTACTTAAGTTAATTCCTGCTGTTGCAATACTCGTTAAAACCTTTGCTAGACTTCCTCTTGAGTGGTCTGTATGAAAATTTACAGATGCTTTGTTGGCGTTTTCTACTACATCAAATGTACCTGCTCTTTGTAAAACCAAAAACCTGGTATAATTATTTTTCATTGTTTGTATGCTCGGCGCTATCACATCAAGGTTATATAACTCAGCCGCTAGCTTACTTGCAATAGCCGCCGCATGTTTATTTTTGTGTTGATGAATATGTTTTGCACTTAAAGCGGTGTCTTCCGTTTCTACCAATTTCCAATCGTATTTTTCCAAATACTCCATGCATTGTAATAATGCCATTTGGTGGCTATGCACTTCTTTTATATCTTCTAATTTCACACCACGGTTTACCAATAAATTTTGTTTAATACTCAAATACACTTCGCCTACAATTACGAGTTTGCTATTTTGCAACAAAGAATAATTGGGCAAAATACTACCTGCTATAGAATTTTCAATAGCCATAACCGCTCCATCACTTTGCTTTTTATCTGAAGCAATTTTTACCACTTCTCTAAAGGTAGCACATGGAATAACCTCTATATTTTTTCCAAAAAATTGTTGCGCAGCCGCCTGATGAAAACTGCCTTGGTAGCCTTGTATAGAAACTTTTTGTGCCATAGTATAAATGCAAAAATCCCGACTTGTTAGCCGAGATTTTTATGTTTTTTAAACTTTCGTTTTATTATTTAGACATAAGCAATCCCGATCCATTTGTAAAATAGAAGTAATAATAAGAATTGCTAAATGTGTTTGTTGTTATCATGTATATTTCAAATGTAAGAAATAATATTTGAATGAAAAACTAATTAAGGGGAAGTTTACGGTTTCCAAAGAGAAATAATATTTGCAAAAGAATATAAATACTCGTTTTTTAAGAAAATAAATTATAGCTACGAATGCACGAATGGTTTTTATTCGTGCATTCGTGGCTACAAAAAACTTTAAATTTGTTTTATGATTATCGAAAAAATACTTATTTACAAATACAGCATTCCTATGCATCCATTTACCATTGCTACTGGCACCATGGATTTTGCGCAAAATATTTTAATAAAAGTTTATACCTCAAAAAATATTATCGGTATAGGTGAGTGCTCCGCATTCCCCATGATAGTTGGCGAAACACAAAATACTTGCTACGAAATGGCAAAAGATTTTGCAAAACTGTGGAAGGGAAAAGACGCTTTGAATATTGAAGAGCGACTAAATGATTTACAATTATTTACTGCAGGCAATAGTACTATCAAAAGTGCTTTCGATATGGCATTGTACGATATTGCAGCGCAACAAGCCAACCAGCCATTGTATGAATATTTAGGAGGCATAAAAAAAGAAATGCTTACCGACATTACCGTTGGTATTGGTTCTCCCGAAACAATGGCAGCACAGGCAAAAGCATTTGTAGAAAAAGGCGCAACTATTTTAAAAATAAAATTGGGTAAAGAAGTATCGACTGATGTAGCAAGAATAAAAGCAATTAGAGAAAACATTGGGAATAAAACAAAAATAAGAATAGATGCCAACCAAGGCTGGAGTGTAGAAGATGCAACAAATGCACTCACACAATTAGGGCAATACAATATTGAGTTTTGCGAACAACCAATGCGTACATATAATGACGAGCATTTGCCAGGACTTGTAAAAACATCGCCTATAAAAATAATGGCAGATGAAAGTGTGTATAATCATCATGATGCAATACGATTATTAAAAAACAAAGCATGCGATTACATTAATATAAAGTTTGCAAAAAGCGGCGGCATAAACGAGGCGTTAAAAATTATTGCCGTTGCAAAAGAAAATAATATTCCTTGCATGATGGGCGGCATGCTCGAAAGTCGTGTGGCACTCTCTGCCTTTGCAGCTTTTGCTGCCGCTAACCCACAAATTATTTTTTACGATATGGATACTTGTATGCTAGGGCACAAAGTTGACCCTGTGATAGGTGGGGTTACTTATAAAGATTATACGGTGCAATTGCCGAGTGGTATTGGGATTGGGGCAGAGGTAATAGAAAGTTTTTTAGAAGATTGTGAGAATGTCATAATTTAAATGACTACCTTCCTTTTCAAATACCCACTATAATCTGGTATTTGTGTTTCATACACATTTTTCATATGCGGAGAATATCTATAAAAATTTGACGAATACCAAAATCTATGTAGTAAGACTTCGTAAACTAACGAAATAGTTCTACAAAACAATAATACCCCAGACTATATTTGGTAAAAAAAATATTATGCAATTTTACATCATCCAAGAAAACCGAAACGCTTTAAATCCATATATCCAAACCGAAAAGCTTTCCAATATCAACCGAAAAACCTTAAAAGACAATTCTATGAAAGTCCTCCCAATCCAGGAGGCTTTTTTCTTTTCCATTTATTTAAGCTAATTTTGTAACTTACTTCACAGCACAACAGATTTCTGTAATGAGCGATGCAATAAAACACGAATGCGGCCTAGCTTTCATTCGACTAAGAAAACCATTTAGTTATTATCAACAGCAACACAAATCGGTTTTGTACGGCCTTAATAAGTTGTACTTGCTTATGGAAAAGCAACACAACCGAGGGCAAGATGGTGCAGGCATTGCTGCAGTAAAATTGAATACAGAACCTGGCTATCCATTCTTATATCGTATTCGTAGTTGTGCGCAACAACCCATTGCAGATTTATTTCAACAAATAGGAAAAGAAATTGATGAAATAGAAAAATACCAACCAGATATAAAAAATCATCCTGGGTTAATGAAAGGACATATTCCTGTTTTGGGAGAAGTGTTGCTTGGGCATTTACGATACGGCACCCAAGGAAAAAACGATGTGCAATTTTGCCATCCATTCATAAAAAAACATACTATACCAAGTCGCAATCTTACACTTGCAGGCAATTTTAATTTGGTAAATACCGAAGAACTTTTTGCACTTATAAATAGAACACCCGGCGATTTTGAAAAGCAAAGCGACCTTGCAGCAATGATGGAAGTATTGTATCATTTTTTAGTAAAGGCAGATGAAGAAAACCCTGGCAATCCAAATATTGTGGATATGCTTAGAAAAGCCGTACCGCTTTTTGATGGAGGTTTTCATGTAGCAGGTATTGCAGGAAATGGCGATGCATTTGCAGTGAGAGATGCACATGGTATTCGGCCATCGTATTATTATGTAAACGATGAAATAATTGTAGCCGCTAGCGAACGTGCCGCCATTCGTACCGCTTTTAATTTAGAAGAAAACGAAGTGAAAGAATTAATGCCGGGTATGGCTTTGATTGCAAAAGCAGATGGCAGTTACAGTATTGAAGAAATTGTACCAGCACAAGAACGAAAGGCATGTAGTTTTGAACGTATTTATTTTAGCAGAGGTAGCGATGAAAAAATTTATAGAGAAAGAATAGCACTTGGGTATAACCTTAGTCCTATAATTTTAAAAACGATAGACTACGATTTAAAAAATACCATTTTCTCTTTTATACCCAACACTGCCGAAACGGCTTTTTATGGTTTGATAAAAGGAGCAGAAGATTATTTAAACGAAATAAAAAAAGAAAGAATACTGAGTTGGAATAAAGATTTTGATGATGCCAAATTATCGGAAATGATAAACCGAAAAATACGCATCGAAAAAATAGCTATAAAAGATGTGAAGCTACGTACGTTTATAACTGAAGATAGTAGCCGCAATGAAATGGTGCAACACGTATATGATATTACATACGGAACCGTAAAAAAAAATGAGGATACTTTAGTGGTGATAGATGATAGTATTGTAAGAGGCACAACTTTGAAAGAAAGTATCATCAGAATGTTGAACAGATTAAAACCTAAAAAAATAATTGTAGTATCATCTGCTCCGCAAATTCGTTACCCTGATTGCTATGGTATAGATATGAGCAAGATGGGCGATTTTATTGCCTTTAAAGCCGCTGTAGCATTGCTAAAAGAAACAGGAAAAGAAAATTTATTGACAGAAATTTTAGCAAAATGTAAAACACTTCAGCAAGAAAATAAATTGCATACCGAAAACTTGGTGCGTTTAGTTTACAAACCATTTACACTTGGCGAAATATCTAACAAAATTGCACAACTTATTACGCCAGATGATGTAACTATACCTGTACAAGTAATTTTTCAAACCATAGAAACCTTGCACGAAGCTTGTCCAAACAACAAGGGCGATTGGTATTTTACTGGGAACTATCCAACGCCTGGCGGCAACCGAGTATGCAATAAAGCATTTATAAATTTTATGG
>JAYSOC010000349.1:0-3929 GCA_043723285.1 Ferruginibacter sp.
TATTTTTTATATAAAATATTGTTTATAAATATTATTTGTAGTTTAAATAAATCGTTTAATTATTTAAAAATATCATTAAAATTTACATATTCACCAAAAATAAGCTATTTTACTATTTATTATATAATTAAATAAAATTATAATGTAAATGTATCGTTATTAACAATTAATAGTGTTTATATGTAAAAAAACTTTGTTTAAAAACAAATATTGTATTTTTATATGTTATTTATGATTGATAAATCTTAAATTTTACATGATTTTATAGTTTTGAAGGGTTAGGCACAGTATCTATTACACCTAAAATTTGTGGCTTTAAAATGCAAATTATCTAAAATACAATTTATGACATATTGGCTATTTATCATTTTTCAATTTCGGCTTCCCTCAAAAAAATAGAAGAGATTATTCTTATTAATTATTGTGCTACAATTTCGTTTTGCTATTTTTTTTGTGTCCTTTTTATGGTTTCCCAACCAAATTATTTATTAAGATTTAATCACATTAAACCTTTTTTAGGCTGTAGCGTCTAAACTTTTTGTAAATTCGGCTTTGGATTAAAAAAAATCCTCCAAAAACTAATAAATTTCCCCCAGATCATATGAGAAAAAATTTACTTTTTTTAGTTATAATATCTTTGTTTTCTACGGCTGGTTTTGCACAAGAACTTTCAAACAAAGGAAAGGATTTTTGGGTTGGGTACGGTAATCATATCAGAATGCTTCAACCAGCAAATGGGGCTGAACAAATGCAGATATATCTTACCTCAGATGTTAGTACAACTGGTACTGTTTCATTTTCAAGTGGTACTCCAAGTATTCCTTTTACAGTTACAGCAAACCAGGTAACTGTAATCGATGTGCCTCAAAGAACTACTAATTATTTACCAAATGAAGGGCTTTACACTCGGGGAATACATATTACCGCTCTTAAGGATATTGTTGCATATGGGTTTATATATGTTAATGCTGTCTCTGGAGCTACTGTCTTTTTACCTACTAATACGCTCGGTAAAGAGTATTATTCAGTTAACTATACCCAAGTATCAAATGAAACAGCAGATTCTTATTCTTACTTTTTTGTAGAAGCTGTAGAAACAGGGACAACTACAGTAGAAATTACTCCTACAAAATTAACAAAAAACGGTTGGCCAGCCGGTGTAACACAAACAGTAAATTTAACCCAAGGGCAAATTTATCAGGTACTTGCTACTTCAGATTTAACAGGTAGTAAAGTAAAATCAATTGCATCCGGTACTGGTGGTTGTAAACGTGTTGCATTTTTTTGTGGTAGTGGTAAAATTTCTATAGGTTGCACAAATGCGGGTTCATCAGATAATTTGTACCAGCAAATGTATCCTACAAGTACTTGGGGTAAAAAATATATATTAATACCTAGCAATAATAAACTTGGAGCTGTTTTAACAACACCACCTACTATTAATACCAATTTTTTCAGAATTTATAGACCAGATGCTACATCAATTGTAATGCTTAATGGAACTGTTATTCCAGCAGGGAATTTTGTTAATAATTCATATGATTTTTCTAGTAATCAAACAAATGTTGTTGAAGCAGATAAATCAATTCTCGTAGCTCAATATTTTTCTACAGCAGGTTGTAGCGGTAATAGTAATCCGCATGATCCAGAAATGATTTATTTAAATCCAGTAGAGCAAACCATTGATGATGTAACAGTTAATTCAATGCAACCTGCAAGTAATACGGCTATTACGCAACATTTTATTAACGTAGTAGTTAAAAATGCAGGTACGGGTATAAGTTCCTTTCAAATAGATGGAGTAACTCCACCAGCATCAGCATTTACGGTTTTACCCCAAGATAATAATTATGCTTATTTGCGTATTTGGAAACAAGGTGGAAGCACAACTACATCTGCTGCAAATTTATTATCAGGAGCTCATCGTTTAACATGCGATTCAGGCTTCAATGCTATTGCTTATGGTTATGGATCAGCAGAATCATATGGTTATTCTGCAGGAGCAAGTTTAAGAGACTTTAACCAACAACTTTTTACTACATCTCAATATGGTATTCTTAATGATGGAATTTCTTACGCTTGTTTAAATACGCCTTTCAATTTTAGTGTTTATTTGCCCGAAACAGCCATTAGTAATTCTGGACCTTCTGCTGGAACTGTAGTTCCAATTCGATATGATTCTATGCGTTGGAGTGTAACTAGTGCAACCAATTTTATTCCAAATAATTTCCCAGTAATGGTTCGTCCTTTGGAGCAATTACCAATACCAGGTGGGCCATTTCTACCATATTATCCAAACCCTGTTTTAAGAGAAGATTCTATTAGAATAAGAAATGGTAAATCAGTATCTTTTTACTCATTGCCTACACAATATGCTATAACTGCCCCAGGCACATACACTATCACTGTTAGAGGTTATAGAACAAATACAAATGGCGATGGATGTACAAGTGGTAACGAAACCGATTTTGATTTTACATTAGTTGTACCGAATGCACCAATAGCAAGTTTCACAAATACACAACCTGGTTGTCCTGCAGATTCAGTATATTTTACTGAAACTAATATTCAAACGCCACCTTCAAGCTCTACATATTTATTTACTTGGAATTTTGGTGACCCAGCAAGTGGAGCGGCCAATACTTCTACCCTTAGAAATCCAGTACATCGCTTTAGTGGTCCTGGCCCATACACGGTTACATTTTCAAATATAACTGCTGCAGGTTGTGTTAGTGCAACTACAAGCCTGCCAGTAGTAGTACCTAATTTAGTAAATGCAACCATTGCTGGCACAACGGCCGTTTGCCAAAATGCAACGCCTCCAAATATTAGCTTTACTATCACACCGGGTTTAGCGCCATATTTAATTAAATACACATTATCTACAAATGGAGGAGCACCAGTAGCACAACCAGATATTATTACTAGTACATTAATAAATACTATATCAGTACCTACTGCTGTAGCTGGTACTTTTGCTTATACTTTTACAAGTGTAGAAAACGCCAATGCCGCTTTTTGTACTGTTCCCATTGGGCAAACTGCTACAATAACCGTAAACCCTTTGCCTACCGCTACCATTGCTGGTACAATTGATGTTTGTCAAAACTCAACTGCACCAATAGTTACTTTTACTGGTGCTAATGCAACCGCACCTTATACTTTTACCTATAATATTAATGGAGGAGCCAACCAAACCATTACAACAACAACTGGTAATAGTGTAACCCTTGCTGCGCCTACAACTACAGCAGGTACGTACAACTATAATTTGGTTTCTGTAAAAGATGCATCATCTACTTTATGCACCAACCCTGCAGTTGGTACAGCTACCGTTGTTGTACAAGCTAAACCAAATGCTACTATTGCTGGTACTATCTCTTTATGTCAAGATGCGACTGCGCCAAATATTACTTTTAATGGTATTAATGGTAATGCACCATTTACTTTTACCTACAATATAAATGCAGGCGCCACACAAACTGTATCTACTCTTGCTACTTCCAATAGTGTGACCGTGCCAGTATCTATGGCTGCCACGGGTACATTTACTTATAATTTATTGAGTGTACAAAATACAGGACCTACTACTTGTATTACTAATATTACTGGGGCATCGGCAACAGTTATTATAAACCCTGTGCCTACAGCTACAATTAGTGGTTCAACTACCGTTTGTCAGGTTGCAGGTGCGCAAACAATTACGCTTACTGGTTCTGGTGGTACTGCTCCTTATACTTTTATCTATTCAATTAATGGCGTTACTCAAACAGCAATAGTTTCAGTTGGCAATGTGGCAACACTTATTGCACCTGTAACGACTGTGGGTTCATTTATTTATAAAATAATTTCGGTTAGAGATGCGAGTAGTACATTATGTTTAAACACATTTGCAGTAGCCCTTCAACCTACTGCTACTGTGGTTGTAC
>JAYSOC010000350.1:0-1552 GCA_043723285.1 Ferruginibacter sp.
CAATACCAACAGATGAGTGGATTTTATTGCCAGATGGTGGACAGTTATATGAGCTACCTGGCAGACGTGGAATTGGTATTGATGTAGAAACAGGGGAGATGCGCATTTGCGAAAAAGGGTGGGCCGTGGCGGCTTTTATTCCGCCGGCACACACGGGTTTGTACATATCTGCTTATGAGACAATGCCCGATGCGCCTACGTTGCCGCTTTTTTGTTATACAGCTGCTGGTTGGCAAGATGAAAAAATATATGTACCAGCTGTAAGAATTGAAAAAGATATTAGGCAAGAAAGTGAAGGCTATCACGATGATGAAATAGAAGTAGGTACGGAGCATTTATTAAAAGCATATCCCAACAATCGTTTAATAAAACATTTAATGGAAAATTGTTGCATGACATATACATGCCCTGCAGCAAGAAACCTTGCTCTTGGCAGGTGGGAATGTCCGGTGCCAATATCGCCAGCATGTAATGCAAATTGTATTGGTTGTATTTCTTTTCAGCCAAGCGATGAAACGATTGTGAGTACACAAGATAGGCTCACCTTTAAACCAACTTCTGAAGAAATTGTAGAGTTTACCGTGCCGCATTTAGAAACGGCACCATTTCCCATTATAAGTTATGGGCAGGGTTGCGAAGGTGAGCCTTTGCTCATGTGGGAAACAATAAGAGAATCTATCATTGAAATAAGAAAGCATACGCAAAAGGGTAGCATAAACATAAATACAAATGGCAGTATGCCAAAAGCGGTGAAAGCTTTGTGCGAAGCGGGTCTTACGAGCATACGTGTGAGTACAAACTCTGCTAGAGAGGAAGTTTATACGCCTTATTATCGTCCAAATAATTATGTTTTTGCAGATATAATTGAAAGCCTAAAAGTAGCCACAAGTATGGGTGCTTGGACGAGTATAAATTATTTTGTTTTTCCTGGTATGACGGATAGCATTGCAGAATATGAAGCACTACGAAAACTCATAAAAGAAACTGGATTGAAAATGATACAGTGGCGCAATTTTAATATTGACCCTGATTGGTATCTTGGTAAAATTGGCGTAACCGATACTGGCGAGTGCATGGGCATGAAACAAATGCTAGAATTGATTCGTGAAGAATTTCCTGATTTAAAGTTTGGATATTTTAATCCGTCTATGGAAAGGATAAAGGGAGATTTTGAAATGGATTATGCGCATTAATTCCCCTCCAGCGGAGGGGTGGATGCCGAAGGGAAGGCTGATAAAAACTAAAAATTATCTTTTCTACTTATTTCAATAATGGCCTGTCTAATACTTAATTTTTGATTATGATCAACCAAGTGTATTTCTGTTGCGCCAGCTTGTTCGCATATATCTCTATATCCTCTTGCTTCAATATCAGATAAACCATCTTCAAATCTCTCCATTTGCTGTATAAGTATATTTAGTTGCGGAGAAAAAATACCTTTTTTCAAATTTAGTTCAACTATTATTTCTCTTATCAAACTTTCTGCTATATTGAATTTTGCAACTATGATTCTATCTGTTGAAAATTTTTCAAGAGAATTCTTTGAAACGGT
>JAYSOC010000351.1:0-1552 GCA_043723285.1 Ferruginibacter sp.
GGATGCCAACTTTTTAAAAGTTGGCATCCGTTTTTTAAGTTGGCATCCGGTTTTTTTAAGAGTTGGTATCTACTTTTATTTATCCTCCCCAACTCCCGCCAAAAAATCTTTTACCCCCGCTACAATCTTCTCCGCCATTTTTTGTTGAAAAGCAGGATCTAAAACCAATTCTTCTTCGGCAGGATTGCTGAGGAACAAAGTTTCTACCAATGCATTTGGATATTCGGTTGGACTATTGAGCATAAAATTAAATGCAGCAATATTACCATATTCTTTAAGCCCAAGTTGTAGCATGCGTTTGTTTATACAATAACTCAAATTTCTAAAACCAATGTATTTGTATAGTGAACTTGTGCCGCCTGCACGAATAGGATCGCCGGAAGAATTGAGATGAATACTGATGAGTAAATCTGGCGTGTTGTCTCTGTAAATTAAAATACGGTCTTTATTGTCCACAAATTTTTCGGTGGTACGAGTCATAATAACTTTTGCACCTTCGTTTTGCAAAACTTGTTGCAGCTTAAGAGAAATAGCAAGAGTTAAATCTTTTTCAGAAGAATTTGTAGGACCACCAGCGCCAGTGTTGCTACCGCCATGCCCTGCATCTACCGCTATGGTAAGATTTTTTAAAGCAGGGCTTGCAGGTTGTTGTTTTATTTTTATAGTAAGCATATTGCCTTTGTAATAAATGCTATGCCCCCAGTGTTGCTTATGTTTTAAATAAATGGTTATACGAAAAATCCCATCTTGTATTTGTTCATACGTTACATTTTTTATTTCTTTTACACTTTGCAATTGTGTAATCCAATTGGTATTGTTGGTAGCGCCAAATACATCTACAATAATACGAGATGGATCTATTTCTTGCATAGATTGGTAAGGCTGCTTACTCGTAAGCCCAAGTGTTACATAATCGTATGCACTATCGCCAAACACTTGCCAGCGGTCTGTAAGAGCGGGGCTTGCAAATGTACCTTTAGGAGCAAGTGATACCACATCATCTGGTATATAAGCCGTTTTGTAAGGTGCTAATTGTACTTTATAATCGCCGCCAACTTTACCAATAATTTTCAACGGAATCATACTATCTATGTAACCAATTTTTGCACCGCCCAATCTATCTTCTCCCAAACCATATAACAAATGTGCTAGCCTTCCTTTTGTAAAACATACATCGCTACTTATGGGCGACATAATAGCAAATGTATTGTTCGTTTCTCTTGTTATTTTTTGTCCATCTTTTCCTACAATTGTTATAGGAATTTTTGCGGCAGAAAAATTATCAATAGCTTTTATAATATACTCACCTTGATAAATACCCGCCATTCCTTTGGTAGCAGATGTTGGCATTTCGTACAATACTGTTCCATTTATTGTGCTCATATTGCTTGCAGGAAATGCCTTTACTTTAAATTGAATTTTATCGCCAGCCATTAAAACCAAATTGCCTTCAGGAAAAGTTTGAATGCTTTCTATACCCAATGTTTTTACAGCCTCTGCCGGCTTTGAAAGTGTGTACGAAAATCCCATCGTTCTGGTAGATGTTTTACCA
>JAYSOC010000352.1:0-1551 GCA_043723285.1 Ferruginibacter sp.
CAAAGGTGTGTTTATGTACATACGCAATGAAACAACTAGGCAAAAAATGTACATTAAAGAACGTATGCTATTGGAAGTAGGAAAAAGTATAGAAGTAGCGTATGCACTTTGCAGAATATTTACCATGTATAATGTAGATATGGAAGTGCATGCTGATATAAATACCAACCCAAATTTTAAAAGCAACGATGCATTGAAAGAAGCTATGGGTTATATACAAGGAATGGGATTTGCTTTTAAAGCCAAGCCAGAAGCCTTTGCTAGCAGCAGCTGTGCAAATAAAGTGGTGCAGTAGGCCCCAACTTGAGCATTGAAAATTGAACATTGTTAGTTAAACATTTTTTTAATACAAATGTTCAATAATCAATTTTCAATGCTCAATTTTCAAATCTAAAAGCCAACACTTAACTATTTTCTCTGTCACTTTTACAAAGTTGTACAGAGCATATAAAATCAAAAAAATTAAAGTCTTCAAATAAACTCTTAAATAGGGTACAGGGAGGCTTTGTCAAAAAAAAGTTAAACAATAAAAAAAACGATTGCAGAAATAACTAATCCTACTGCAAAAGAATATGAAATGAAAAAAGTAGAAGTATTGGGTTTTAGGAGAGATGTGGTGATGATGAATTAAAAAATATTTTTCATAGTAATATGAAACAAAAGCTTGTTTTACGACAAGAAGGGTATTTGTTTATGAGCAGTAACTATATGTGTGTGTATAAAGCACCGTAGTGCAGACGTAGTAACTATCTGTATGCTGATACTTAAATACGCAATACCCTCACACTATGTGCAGAGGTTCGACTCCTCTTTACCGAAAGGTAGATAGCTCAGTTGGAAGAGCAATAGTAAAATGCGTAGGTTCGAATCCTACTCCGACTTAAAATCGGGTAACTCAGTTGGTAGAGTACAGCACTTTTAATGCTTCGTAAAGGAAGAAGTACAGCACTTCTAAAAAAATGCTGACATGAATAAAAGTAGAAATTGTTTATTGGCTTTTTGGTATTGGATTTAAAACCTCTATTACAAAGCAAATTCAGTAAACACTTTGTAAGTGGGAAAAATTTTAACTAGCCTGTTTTCCTTCGTCTGTATAAAAGGTATCAAATATTATTTTGATGAACAGCATATAGAAAAACGAAAACGCAACATTTAATAGCAAATCATTTCCGTGATTACAGAATGATAAACAACTTCAACTTTTTTAAAAACGATTTATAAAAATTTTAAAATAAAAAAAATGAAAAGAGTAACAATTAATGAGTATCAAATAGGTTTGGTATTTAAAAAAGGCGTTTACCAACGCATGATTACAGCAGGTAATTATTGGATGTGGGCAGAAGATGTAAAAGTATATGACTTAAATAAGCCATTTACTGCACCAATAGAATTAAATATTTTATTGCAGGATGCTGCATTTGCTAATGCTTTGCAGGTAATAGAAGTAAGCGATAATGAAATTGTATTGCAATACGAAAATGGTTTAATGACACAAGTATTAACAGCAGGCAGATATACCTATTGGAAAAATGTAATTAATTACGAATTTGT
>JAYSOC010000353.1:0-1550 GCA_043723285.1 Ferruginibacter sp.
ATAGCGAACAAGTACGTAAAGCAAAATACGACTTAGATGAAAGTGAAGTAAAACCATATTTTGAAGTTACAACAGTTTTAGAAAAAGGTGTATTTTTTGCAGCTAAGCAGATGTATGGAATTACATTTAAAGTAAGAAAAGATTTACCTGTATATAACGAAGATGTAGTTGCCTATGAAGTGTTTGATAAAGATGCAAAAAGTATGGCCATCTATTATTTAGATTTTTATACAAGGGATAATAAAGGTGGTGGTGCATGGATGAATAATTTTGTAAATCAATCGCATTACTTAAAACAAAAACCTGTAATTGTAAATGTGTTTAATTTTACAAAACCTGCAGAGGGAAATCCTTCATTGGTTAGTTTTGATGATGTGACTACCATGTTTCATGAGTTTGGGCACTCATTGCATGGCTTGTTTGCTAATCAAAATTATACAAGTTTGTCTGGTACATCTGTACCACGAGATTATGTCGAATTTCCATCTCAAATAAATGAGCATGCAGCCTTGGACCCAAATATTTTGAAAAATTATGCCATACATTATCAAACAAAAAAAGTAATACCACAAGCACTTATTGATAAGATAAAAAAGGCAGAAACATTTAATAAAGGTTATGATGTAACAGAATTACTTGCAGCTGCTACGCTTGATATGGCTTGGCATTCTGTAGAAAAAGAAAGTGATTTTAAACCTACATTGGTTTTCGAAAAAGAAGCACTACAAAAATATGGTTTGTTAGTAAACGAAGTGCCTACAAGATATCACTCACCTTACTTTGCGCATATTTGGAGTGGTGGATATTCGGCTGGTTATTATGCTTACACTTGGTCGAAAACATTAGACTACAATGTGTTTGATTGGATGCAAGCGCATGGTGGAATGACAAGGGTAAATGGCGAACGTTTTAGAAAATATATTTTATCTGTTGGTAATAGTGTGGATTTAAACAAAGCTTTTGAAGATATGATTGGACATAAGATGATGGTGGAACCTTATATAAAGAATGCGGGGTTTTAAAATGTTTAAAAGGTTTAAAAGCTTGAAGGTTCAATCAATTGTTGAATATATTTCTTATTATACATCTTTTGCAAATAAAAAAATCCATCTGTGTGGGCAGATGGATTTTTTAGTTTTAAAAATATTTTTATAACGTTGCCAAATCTATTACGAATCTATATCGTACATCGCCTTTTACCATGCGCTCATACGAAGCTGTAATATCTTTTATATCTATAATTTCAATATCAGAAACGATGTTGTGTTCTGCACAATAGTCAAGCATTTCTTGTGTTTCGGCAATGCCGCCAATACCAGAGCCCGCTACACTTTTTCTGCCCCCAATAAGAGCAAATGCAGAAATGATATGCGGCTCAGGCGGTGCGCCTACACATATATGTACGCCATTCGTTTTTAGTAACGACATGTACATAATCATATCGTGTTTTACAGAAACAGTATCTAAAATAAAATCGAAAGAACCTTTTACAGAAGCTACTTGCGCTGCATCGGTTGTTACTACAAAATGATGTGCGCCCAATGCTTTTG
>JAYSOC010000354.1:0-1547 GCA_043723285.1 Ferruginibacter sp.
GTGCTCAGCGCAAAAACGTGTGGCAAAAAATAGCGTGCACTGTTTGCGATGTGAATAGCCATTTCACGGGTTTCCATACCTACATGCACATGTAAGCCAAAAATTAAATTGCTACGAGCAGCTTCCTGCAATTCGTTTACAATTTCGCTATAGCGGGCATGTTCAGTTATCAATTGACTTTCCCAATGGCTAAAAGGGTGCGTACCACTAGCGCCAATCCAAAGCCCCATACTTTCTGCAATACCACTTATCGTTTTTCGAAGTGCACTCACATCCATAAAAGCTTCATCCACATCGGCACAAATATCAGTGCCTACCTCTACTACGGCTTGGTGCATTTCGGCTTTCACTTTATCCATTATTATTTTTTGCCCTTCAAGTACAATCTTTTGTTCATGGCTTTTTAGCTCATGTGTAGTTGGGTCTATTACCATATATTCTTCTTCTACACCAATGGTAAATTGTTTGTAAGAAATTGCCATAATTTTAATTAATTATTTTAAAATGAAGAATTAAAAATTTCTTTGATGATACATTATTTATAAAATATTGTATAAAAAAAAATAACCATCGGTAATTTATTTATACAACCCTTGCTTATTTGCACTACGTTTTATATACTCGCCCCAAGTTAAATTATCAGCACCTTCTACTTGTGCTTGAGCTTTTTCAATGGCAAATATTGCAGAGGCTTCTACAACCCAATCAAAATTTTCTTGACCCACACTCGTCAATTCAGCATCTGGCGCAGGATTACAAAAATCGATAGCATAAGGAACACCATCTCTTAAGGCCAATTCTACTGTATTAAAATCGTAGCCTAAATATTTACAAATACGAAGTACAATATCTTCCATTAATTTATAGCGTGCAGCATCTGGTTTAAAATCGGCCACATATCTTAAGTGATGAGGATTGCGAGGTTCGTAAGGCATTATTTTTACATACTTTCCGCCAATACAATAACAACGATAATATTCATCAAAAATAATTTCTTCTTGCAGCATCATTACCAATTGCTCTGTTTCTGCATGTTTTTCAAAAAACTCTTCTTTGTTATTAAGTTTATAAACACTTTTCCAGCCGCCACCAGCATGAGGTTTCATGTATGCAGGAAAACCAATGTATTTAAAAATATTATCCCAATCCATCGGGTAGGCAAGGTTAGAAAATGATTCATCACTCGTATCTGTTGGTAAGTCATGCGATGGAACGATAACCGTTTTTGGTACTGGCACATCCATTTTTGTAGATAAACAATTATTAAAAAACTTTTCATCGGCACTCCACCAAAATGGATTGTTTATTACAGCCGTACCGCACAATGCTGCGTTTTTTAAATAAGCTCTATAAAAGGGTACATCTTGCGAAATTCTATCTATAATAACTGCATAACCACTGCTTTCGCCCTGTACCACTTTGTCTATATGCACAGGCTCAGCCATTATTCCTTCTATATTTTTGCTATTTACTCTTTCTACAAATGCATCAGGAAAACTTCTTTCTTTACCATGCAGTATGCCTATTTTTTTCATAGTTTATTTTTT
>JAYSOC010000355.1:0-1546 GCA_043723285.1 Ferruginibacter sp.
TTCTACTTCTGCAATCAAGGCAACCCCTTCGTTCATGGTAATTGCCAATGGTTGTGCACCACCCATACCGCCAAGCCCTGCCGTTACATTTAATGTTCCTTTCAATGTGCCATTAAAACTTTTATCTGCAACCGCTCTATATGTCTCATAAGTGCCTTGTACAATTCCTTGACTACCGATGTATATCCAACTACCAGCTGTCATTTGCCCGTACATCATCAATCCTTTTTTTTCTAGTTCATCAAAGTGTTTCCAGTTTGCCCAGTTAGGTACCAATTGCGAATTTGAAATTAATACACGAGGCGCATCTTTATGTGTCTTCAGCATAGCAACTGGTTTGCCACTTTGAATAAGCAATGTTTCATCATCTTCTAAATCTTTCAATGCCTTTATTATTAAATCCAACGATTCAATATTTCGTGCGGCTTTTCCTCTACCACCATACACAATCAATTCTTCAGGACGCTCGGCCACAGCAGGGTCTAGGTTGTTTAACAACATCCGCAACGCTGCTTCTTGCACCCAACCTTTGCAGTTTAGTTTTGTACCAGTAGGTGTTTTGTATTTTTCGTAATCGTAAGTAGAAATCATAAAAGTTTTTTTATTTTTTTTTGAACACAAGCTAAGTGCTACTATCATCTTCGGTCCCGCTTTTCGCAGTACTCCTCATTCCGTTCGTACCTCACTCCATTGCGGGGTACTTGCTTCAATCGGGTGTAGAAATTCATCTGCAAAATTTCTATCAACATTTATAATGCATAGTCTCTAATAAATTTTATTGCATTCTCCATATCATCATGCAAAATCCTATCCGAATCATTAAACGAAACTTTTTTTCTAAATGCAGCAATTATTTTTTCTAATTCTATAGAAGTTTTTAATGGTCTTCTAAATTCTATTGCTTGCACGGCAGTTAGCAATTCTATAGCCAACACTTTTTCTACATTATCTATTACACGTTTGCATTTTACAGCACCGTTAGCTCCCATGCTCACATGATCTTCTTGGTTATTGCTGCTTGGTATCGTATCTATAGACGATGGCGTGCACAATTGTTTATTTTCACTCACTATGCCTGCGGCTACATATTGCGGTATCATTAAACCCGAATGTAAACCCGAATTTTTTATTAAAAAATTTGGCAAGCCTCTTTGTCCGCTCAATAATTGAAAAGTTCTACGCTCACTTATGCTAGCAATTTCGCTCATGGCAATGGCTAAAAAATCGGCTGCCAATGCAAGCGGTTGCCCATGAAAATTTCCACCACTTACAATCAAATCTTCTTCAGGAAAAATATTAGGGTTATCAGTAACCGAATTTATTTCTGTGATGAAAATATTTTTTACAAAAGCAACTGTATCAAGCGTAGCGCCATGCACTTGTGGTATGCATCTAAAAGAATATGGATCTTGTACCTGTTTGTTTTTTTGTGATGCTAATTCACTGCCATCTAATAATCCTCTTAAGATTGTTGCAACTTGTGTTTGTCCTGCATGAGGCCGCACTTCATGTATGCGCTCATGCAATGGTTCGGTTGTACAATTAA
>JAYSOC010000356.1:0-3905 GCA_043723285.1 Ferruginibacter sp.
CAAATATTTTTCTTGCTTTCATTATGAATCGTTAATTGAAAATCTTCATCGTTATTTACAATTCTAGAAGGATTTTGATTTTGCCCACCTTCTTCATCATACACATAAAAAACAGCTTCATTTGTTTCTTCAAATGAACTTTTAATATTGCAAGTACATAAATGTGGAAATTTACAATTGCCTAATGCAGTTTCTAATTGTATCCTCATTTTATTGCATGCTTGTATTGAGACATTAGTTCCATTAACGCATCAAAATCATCTCCAATTTTATCGGAAGCTTCGTCAATGTAATTTTCATCAATTAAGCCTGTTTCTTTGTTGAAGATTGATTGGGCTTTACCGTCGGAAAGTTGGTAGGCAGTGAAAATTTTAGGATTAATTGAAGCATGAACAATATTACTTACTAAATCAAACATTTTTCTCGCAGCTGCTAAAAATATGTTTGAATCTGGATCTTCACACAATCCAATTAGATAACTTGAAACTTTATTTGCATATAAAAGGTTGTTGATAGCTGAAAGTACATAAGGACTATGTGTTGTGTATGTATGAATCGTTCCGCTATCTTCACTTTCAGATTCAACTCTGCCAAATTCTAAGAGCTTGATTACTTCATATTGAGCTGTTGGAAACAAGTTGAGTTCAGGTTCCTCAATTACGAAAGATTGATGTTCAATTAGTCTTTTCTTGTTTAATATTGGTATAAGAATTGGTAATACACTTTGAATACCTGACGCAGCTTCCGAAAGTTTAATACTATGTTCGTTACTTGTAAATACTTTATCTTCTCCATTAATGCTTTTATATACTAAATTTTTCTGCAAAAAACTTAAATCTATTTCGTTAATGGTAGCTTTTTCTAGTTCTGCTCCAAAAGTTAGAATATGCTTAGGTATAGGAACATTATTATTTAAAAGATTTAATGAAGCATTTTTAATTATATTAATAAAATTCCTTTCAGCTGGGATATATAATGCTGTATTCGAACTTAAATTCGATTCTAAATCTCTTAATAAGTTGATAATGCTTAAAAATTGATCATTGGTAATTTTTTTTAATTCGATTTCGGGGTTTTTAATTACCTCCAAATATGGTTTCGGTTTGAAATCTTCAATTAGTCTAATTAAAACGAGAGGAAAGGTATTTTTAAACCCGATTAAAATCTTTTGAATTAATTCGAAATTCCCATTAAAATCATTTTTTAATTCTACTAATTCTTGAACTTTATAAAACAGTTTAGGGTAATAATTTATTTTTCCTTTTTTAAAACTTAGTAAATGTAATTCAGAATCAAACTCAATTTCTGTATCCTCCCTCAAAAATGAACCAATATTATACTCTTCCAATGTATCCTTAAACGCCTTCAAATAAATTTCACTTTTATCAATAGCTGAATTTTTATCAAAATCCTTCAAAAACTTCCTCGGCGCTTTAAAAATAGTAAACAACTTAGCCAAAGCGCTTTTGCCGCTTGCTTGTGGGCCTATAAAAACATTTACATTTTTTAATTCAACGTCAATATTTTTTAATGGACCAAAGTTTTTTACTATTAATCTTGATTGCATCTATGGTTTTTAATTTTTACGAAAATACAGACTTTAATCAAATATTGTTTTGATTAAAGTAGAACGAAAGGCAAAATTATTATGGTTTTGTGATAATGTCAATCTACTACGCCAATAAAAGCTGAAAAAAGATTCTCCGCCGAAGGGCTGAGGGATGGGAAGTAGTACCCCACAGTGCAGCGAAGCGGAACGAGGAGTACTACGGACAGCCCTGACAAATGTTGAGTAGAGGTATGAAGTTCACAGCCCCAAGGCCCCCTAAATCCCCCGAAGGCAGACTTGAGTCCCTAATACTTTGAAGTATCTAAACATCTTTGAAAAAAAAGAAACTGCATTTTCAATCTTAAATCTTACTTATTCAATCATAAATCCGCTTTTTCTGCCCTCTTTTCCCTATTTTTGCGCACCAAAAAAATACAATTTATATGATGGAAAATTTAATTTACGTAGTACCTGCAATGGGCATTGTAGGCTTGTTGTACACTTTCGTAAAGTACGCTTGGGTATCTAAGCAAGATGCGGGCAACGACCGCATGAAAGAAATAAGTAATTATATAGCGGAAGGCGCTATGGCGTTTTTAAAGGCTGAGTACAAAATTTTAATGTATTTCGTAGTAGTGGCGGCATTGCTTTTAGGGGTAATGGGTGCTAGCAATTCGGGTAGTCATTGGAGTATTGCTTTGGCATTTATATTGGGTGCATTTTTTAGTGCGCTTGCTGGTTTTGTGGGTATGAAAATAGCTACCAAAGCCAACGTACGCACGGCACAAGCAGCTCGTACGAGTTTGAGCAAGGCATTGAGCGTTTCGTTTACCGGTGGTAGCGTAATGGGTATGGGTGTTGCAGGTTTAGCGGTGCTTGGCTTGGGTGGATTGTACATCATTTTAAAAATGGTTTTTGCGCCTGGAGCTGCGGTAAACAGCGAAGAAATGGAGCGTACGATTGAAATATTAACGGGCTTTTCTTTAGGCGCTGAGTCTATTGCATTGTTTGCTCGTGTGGGTGGTGGTATTTATACAAAAGCTGCCGATGTGGGTGCGGATCTTGTGGGTAAAGTAGAAGCTGGTATTCCGGAAGATGACCCTCGTAACCCTGCAACTATTGCAGATAACGTGGGTGATAACGTAGGTGACGTAGCCGGTATGGGTGCCGATTTATTTGGTTCATACGTGGCAACCGTTTTGGCTACAATGGTATTGGGTAGAGAAACAATAAGTAGTGGTGTTGATAATTTTGCTGGATTTGCTCCTATCCTATTGCCAATGCTTATTGCTGCAATGGGAATTATATTGTCTATCATTGGTACGTTTTTCGTACGCATTAGTGATAGCGCAGGTTTGAGCACACACAAAGTACAAAATGCATTGAACATGGGTAACTGGGGTTCGATGGTATTGACTGCAATTGGTTGTTACTTTTTAGTACAATTTTTAATGCCTGAAACAATGGTGCTTCGTGGTTTTACTTTTACACCTAACAAAGTTTTTGGTGCAATAATGGTAGGCCTTATCGTAGGTGCATTGATGAGTATTATTACAGAATATTACACCGCAATGGGTAAGCGTCCGGTGATGAGTATTATTCGCCAAAGTGCAACAGGGCATGCTACAAACATTATTGGTGGTTTGGCTGTGGGTATGGAAAGTACATTGCTTCCTATCTTAGTGCTGGCTGCTGGTATTTATGGTTCTTATTATTTTGCTGGGTTGTACGGCGTGGCTATTGCAGCTGCGGGTATGATGGCTACTACGGCAATGCAATTGGCAATACATGCGTTTGGTCCTATTGCGGATAATGCTGGTGGTATTGCTGAAATGAGTGAGTTGCCTGCTGATGTGCGTGAGAAAACAGATATCCTAGATGCAGTTGGCAATACGACTGCTGCTTCGGGTAAAGGTTTTGCCATAGCTTCTGCAGCATTAACGGCGTTGGCTTTGTTTGCTGCCTTTGTAGGTATTGCAAAAATAGATGGTATAGATATTTATCATGCAGATGTATTGGCAGGTTTATTTGTAGGTGGTATGATTCCGTTTATATTTTCATCGTTGGCTATTAAAGCCGTGGGTGAAGCTGCCATGGCAATGGTGGAAGAAGTTCGTCGTCAGTTTCGTACTATTCCGGGTATTATGGAAGGTACAGGCAAACCTGAGTACGATAAATGTGTGGCTATATCTACAGAAGCATCGTTGAAGAAAATGATGTTGCCCGGTGCTATTGCTATTTTATCGCCTATTATTATAGGTTTTGTTTTTGGCCCTGAAGTGTTGGGTGGTTTTCTTGCAGGTGCTACAGTATGTGGTGTGTTGATGGGAATATTTCAAAACAACGCCGGTGGTGC
>JAYSOC010000357.1:0-1543 GCA_043723285.1 Ferruginibacter sp.
CCAAAATCTTGCAATGCATCTAATGCTGCACGTATGGTTCTCCCGGTATAAAGTACATCATCAATTAAAATTACTTTTTTACCATCTATCGAAAAAGGAATATTAGTTTTGTTGGGCACATGTATTTCGCTCCGTACATCATCTCTGTAAAAAGTAATATCGAGCAAGCCGTATTTTATTACTTCGTTTGAGCAAAGCCTTTTAATTTCTTCAATAATTTTATTGCTTATGTAAACACCACGGGGCTGTAAGCCAATAAAAATCGTATCACTAAGTATATCATCATTTTCGATAAGTTGTTGCGCCAAACGATTAATGATGAGCTGAAGTTGAGCGTTTGAAATGAGAAGATGCATAAGACAAAGTTATTTATTTTATTTTGCCAATATCGTTTACTTATATAAACATTTTTAAAATTTGTGTAAATAATGTGCTAAAATAATACCTTAGTAGTAAAATTTACTACAAAAAAATGAGGAAGATAATATTGGCATTTGTTTTTATTGTATTGTTAGCAGGTAATGTATATTTTTATTTAAAAAGTAAAAATAAAGAAGCAGCAAAAAATAAAATGATTTTGGGCACTTATAAAACGACTACAAACCCTATGGATCTTAGTTATGCAGTGCCATCTTTTGAAATAAATACCGAAATGCGTCGTGTAAAAAATACACAACTAGCATTAAAAAATTATGCTCTAAATAATAAATGCAACCAAGATTATGCTTTCGTTATTGACATGCGCATTCCGAGTTATAAAAAAAGATTTTTTGTGTATAGTTTAAAACGAGATTCGCTTTTAACTTCTGGTTTTGTAGCGCATGGAACTGGCTCCGAAACGTTTAGAGGTGAATTGGTTTTTTCAAATATACCAGATAGTCGCTGCTCATCTTTAGGTAAATATAAAATTGGCGCCTCGTACAAAGGCATGTATGGTTTTTCATATAAATTAACGGGCTTAGATAGTACCAACAGTAAAGCTATGGAAAGAGCTATTGTATTGCATGGACACGCATGTGTACCAGATAATCAAACAAGCGAGTGGCCTATTTGTTTTAGTTATGGCTGCCCAATGGTTTCACCAAATTTTTTACAAACATTAAAAGGATATATCAGTAAGCAAGGTAAGACTCCCATATTGATGGAGATGATTTATTAGAAAAAAAATTAAAAGAGATTTCAAAATTGAAATCTCTTTTAAATTTTTGTACATTTTTATTTCTTTACGCCTCCTCCATAAACGCATATCCATAATCTACAGGCGGTACAAAAGTTTCTTTAATGGTACGAGCACTGAGCCAACGATATAAATTAAGCATTGAACCTGCTTTATCATTTGTTCCGCTGCCTCTTGCGCCGCCAAATGGTTGTTGCCCCACAACTGCACCGGTTGGTTTGTCATTGATATAAAAATTGCCCGCACTGTTACGTAATTTATTGGTAGCTAATTCTACAGCAAAACGATCCTGTGCAATTACAGCACCTGTTAAAGCATAAGGCGAAGTTTCATCAACCAGTTTTAACGTTGCTTCATATTTATTTT
>JAYSOC010000358.1:0-9886 GCA_043723285.1 Ferruginibacter sp.
GTATAAATAATGGTAGCACAATATGCAGCCTGAATGCTTTTTTTTACCAACTCCATTTTTTTAAGGTCGTCTTCAGTAATATCCTCAATAATATTTTTCCACCATTGTACATCTGTATTAGCATCAAAATTGTAAGAACCTTTTAATGATGGTACATTAGTAGTTATTGATTTTACTTTTTCTAAAATTTCTTCACCACTCAAAAAAGCTAATTTTACTTCCGCATCGTTAAAAATATATTGTAATTCATTTACAGTAGTTGTAGGATATATGGGGCAAAGCACAGCACCAATTTGTTGACAAGCCATATCTAGTATAAGCCACTCTGGCCTATTTTTAGAAATAAGCGCTACTTTATCTTGATTCTCCACAGTAAAATCATTGCCACCAATACCAAGCTTTAATAAACCTGCACTTAGTTTATTTACCAATACAACTACTTCTTGCGTACTTAGTGGTACCCATGCACCATCTATTTTTGCTGTAAATAAATCTGCCTTAGGAAATTTATCTTGTTGGTAATATAAAAAATCGAATAGTCTTGATTGCTCGTTCATTATTTGGGGATTTTAAGGAGAAAGAAACTGAATTATTCCTTTACTTTTAAAAAATAAATTTCAATTATTTCAACCGATAAACTAAGTTATATAAAAAAAGCCACTCTTTATAAATGACTTCAAAAATATTTTATTTTGAAAAAGAATAATGCAGTAAAATATCCTTCATTTTATTGATAATATTGCCCGCTAGGTATTTTAAAAATTCTGCTTTTTTGAAATTTTGAAAAAGCAGCACTTTCTATACTGTGCGTCTTTACCCAATTTTGATAAGATGCTTCATTTTCTGCTGCCGCAAAAAGCCATTGGTTATAGGGCTCAAATAAGCCTTCTTTTAATAACAGCTGTTGATATTCAAAAAGTTTAAACGTGGGCTTATTGCCACTTGCAAACCAATCTATAATAAAACGAGATCGTATCATAGAAAGTGATTCTACATTTATACCTTGGTTAGATTGTATGCCTTGTTTTTCTATTGCTTCTACATATAATTTAGAAAATGCTTTATTACTTTTATAATTTTTTGCAGCTGTAATATCTGTAAATAATCTTTTATAACTTTCTATAATTACCTTTTTAATTTGGCTAGCTTTTGGATTATTAGGCTCCATATTGGCAAAAATTTCGCCATACAAAACACACCACACATTATTATTACTAGCAAAATAAAACCTTGCGGCGTTATAATAATTTTTACTGTACGAAGGAGCTAGCTCTATTCCCTTTTCCCAATTTTTTATAGCATCTTTATTATTATTTGCCGCAATTTGTAGCTCGCCTAGTTCATTGTATAAAGGCCCACTTTCTGGAAATACTTTTATACCCTTCTTAAATATTTTTTCGCTTTCTTTATATTTGCTTAATTGCTTGTAAATATTGCCAGCAATTAAAAAACATTGGTCATCTGCATCTTTACTTTCTAATACAGGCTTTATAATTTCTAATGCCCTTTCATTGTTTTGTACATAAAAATAACTGAGTGCTAAATCTTTTCCGATAGCATTATTAGTAGGATCTTTTTCTAAACAACGATTTAAAATTAAAACAGCATTGGCATAATCGCCCTGGTGCATAAATGTTTTGGCTGTTGCTTGCAGTTCTGCAGTAGTTTGTGCAAAAGTGGCTGAGATATTAATAGCAATAAATAAAACTAAAAGCAGTACATTTTTTTTCTTCATGTTGTAAATATAAAAAATAGCGCTTATAAAGCTCCTTAAGATTAGTTAATTAAATGTGTAAGCAATCCATCTCTAAGTTTTGGTTCAAACCAGGTACTTTTGGGTGGCATTACATCTCCACTATCTGCTACAGCAAAAAGTTGCTCTATACTTACTGGATATAAACTAATAGCCGCCGCCATTTCTCCACTATTCACTCTTTTTTCCAAGGCTTCCAATCCTCTAATGCCACCTACAAAATCTATTCGCTTATCTGTGCGTTGGTCCACAATATTTAAAATAGGCGTAAGTATATTTTCTTGCATAATATTTACATCAAGCACACCAAGTACATCGGTTTTAATTATATTTTTTTGTGCCACAAGTTTATACCACTGTTTGTTCATATATAAACCAAACTCATGCATAGCAGTTGGTTTAACAGCTTCAGTTGCTTTTTCTAAAGAAAAATTCGCTTCAATTTTTTTAAGAAAATCTGTTTCGCTTAATCCATTCAAATCTTTTATCACACGATTATAATCCATAATGTGTAGCTGGTTTGATGGAAAAAGTGTGGTAAGAAAAATATTGGCATTTGCAGTGGCATCTGACCCTAATGCTGCTCTTACTTTTGCCGCAGATGCTGCTCTATGATGCCCATCGGCAATATATGTAGCAGGAACTTTTTCTTTAAATAATGTTGTAATTTTTTCAATCGTTTTTTCATCATTTACCACCCATATTTTATGTTCAATGTTATCATCAGCTATCAGACTGTACTGTGGCGTTTTCTCACTTTTACAATTTTCTATAAGCGCATCTATTTCTGCTACATTTTTATAAGCAATAAATACATTGCCAGTTTGTGCGCCAGTGGTCTTTATATGCGTAATTCTGTCTAGCTCTTTCTCTGGCCTTGTAAACTCATGTTTTTTTATTAAGCCATTTTCATAATCATCTACCGAGCTGCCGCAAACCAAACCTGTTTGTGTTCTGCCAAGCATGGTAAGTTCATAAATATAGTAGCATGGTTTATTTTCTACAAACAAAATATTTCTACTTATAAATGCTACCAAATTTTCTTTTGCTTTTTCATATACTTCTTGGCTATGTACATCTACATCTTCTGGTAAATCTATTTCGCTACGGGTAATGTGTAAAAAAGATTTTGAATTTCCTTGTGTTTCTGTTCTTGCTTCTTCTGTACTCATTACATCATATGGGCGAGACGCTACTTCTTTTGCATGTGCTACTTCTGGCCTTAATGCTGCAAATGGTGAAATTGTAATCATGTAGTTTAATTAATAATTTATAGGTAATAATTAATAATGTTTAATTATTTAATGTCTCTATTTAAAAGATTGTTCGTTTTTATTGATGTGTAATGAATTTAAAAATTATTAATTATTCATTACTAATTATTTATTATTTTCTAATTATTAATTGTTTTCAAACTCCTTCATCAAATCTACCAACACTTTCACACTACTCAATGGCATTGCGTTGTACAAAGATGCTCTAAAACCACCAACACTTCTGTGGCCTTTAATTCCAATAATTCCTTTCTCAGTTGCATATTGTAAAAATGCAGTTTCTTTTGTAGCATCATACATTACAAAGCACACATTCATTTTACTTCTGTCTTCTTTTTCTACAGTGCCCTTAAACAAACTATTTCTATCTATTTCTCCATAAAGTAATTCCGCCTTTGCATTATTTATTTTTTCAATAGCTTTTACACCACCTTGTTTTTTTAACCAACGCAATGTGAGCATACATGTATAAACAGCAAATACTGGCGGGGTGTTTAGCATGCTTCCTTCAGCAATATGATTGCGATAATCCATCATTGTTGGAATATTGCGTTTTACTTTTCCAAGTATATTTTTATTAACAACAACAATGGTTACTCCTGCTGCGCCAATATTTTTTTGTGCGCCGGCATATATTAAATCAAATGCATTAAAATTTAAGTCTCTGCTCAGTATATCGCTACTCATGTCTGCCACCATTGAGTTTGATGTAACTGGAATTTTTTGCCATTGCGTACCGTAAATGGTATTGTTGGTAGTAATATGCAAATATTTTGCATCGTTAGGCACGGCAAAATCTTTTGGCAAAAAAATATATTTTTTTTCTTTTGATGAACAAACCACTTCTGGCTTGCCAAATAATTTTGCTTCTTTAATGGCTTTTGCAGCCCACACACCCGTATCGGTATATGCAGCAGTTTCTTTAAGGTCGAGCAAGTTCATTGGCACTTGCATAAATTGGGTAGATGCTCCACCGTGCAAAAACAATACTTCGTGATTATCATCCAAGTTCATCAACTCTTTCATAAGCATTCTTGCCTCTAACATAATGCCTTCAAATGCAGGGGTACGATGTCCATATTCCAAAATAGAAAGCCCTGTATTATTATAATTTAAAACTGCGACAGCAGCTTCTTCAAAAACTTCTTTTGGTAAAATAGACGGACCTGCATTAAAATTATAAACCACGCTGTATGTTTTTATTGAAATGAGTTGCAAAAATAAACTTTTAAGCGTCAAGAAAAAGGATAAATTTTAACTTTAAAATATTAGTAAAGCTAAAGAAGCACGCAAAAAAAGCGTAATTTGCGCCTCATAAAAAATGTAAAAGTGTGAATAGGATAATATTATCAGTTTTGGCAATTGTTTTGTGTACTGTATCGAGCATTGCTCAAAGAATAGAAGGGGTTGTTTTGAATGATGATTCTACAAAAATTAGTGAATGTACCATTACACTTATAAGTTTTCCTACAAAAAAAATTGTAAAACTTACTGTTACTAATAAGCAAGGCGAGTATTCGTTTGAAAATATTAAAGTGGATAGTTTTCAAATAAAAATTTCGCATATTGGCTTTGCCGAGTTAATTACCAAACCATATAATTTTGAACAAAGCGGATTACAAAAATTACCAAATATTTTTTTACGAAAAAATATTAATAATTTAAATGAAGTAACAGTAACTGCCAAAAGGCAAATACTAGAAGTAAAGGCAGATAAAATGGTAGTGAATGTGGAAGGAACAATAAATGCTGTTGGTAGCGATGCATTGGAAATTATAAGAAAATCGCCAGGTGTGTCAGTTGACAAAGATGACAATATACAAATGAGTGGAAAAAGCGGCGTGCAAATTTATATTGATGGGAAACCAAGCCCACTTACTGGCGATGATTTAGCTAATTATTTAAAATCGTTACAATCATCGCAAATAGATGCATTGGAATTAATAACAAACCCAAGTGCAAAATATGAAGCGGCAGGCAATGCTGGTATTATCAACATCAGATTAAAGAAAAATAAAAGTTTAGGTACCAATGGAAGTGTACAAACGGGTTATGCAATTGGTGTAAAAAGTAAATACAATGCTGGGTTCAATATTAACCACCGAACAAAAAATGTAAATATTTTTGCCAATTATAATTACAATTATTTAGACAATATTATTTTTTTTAAAACCTATAGAAAGCTTGCTGACTCTACTTTTAACTTAGATGCAGATAGAGGGTTTTTAAATAAAACAAATGGTTTTAAAACAGGCATAGATTTTTTTCAAAATAAAAGCACCACTTGGGGTTTTTTAATAACTGGAAATTTTACCAATTCTAAGCCTAATAGCACAAGCGATAATGTTGTTATAGAAAATGCTACAAATACAATTGTAAAAATTTTAGAATCAAACTCCAACCAAACAGGAAAAGATAATAATATAAATTTTAATGTTAATTATAAATATGCTAACGCAAAAAATAAAGTATTAAATGTAGATGCAGATTTTGGAACATTTAAATTGACTAGAGATTTATACCAGCCAAATATTTATTACAATCCTACTAAAACAATTGTTTTAAACGAATCAAATTACAACTTACTTTCTTTAGCCAATATAAATATTTATTCTTTTAAAGCAGATTATGAGCAACCTTTTGTAAAAGGGGTAATTGGTATTGGTGGTAAATTTTCGTATGTAACAAGCGATAATAATTTTAAAAGATACAATGCACAAAGTAGAGCTATAAAAACAATTGATATTGGCAAAAGCAACCAATTTAATTACATAGAAAATGTGAATGCGTTGTATGTAAATTACAATCGCAATTGGAAAACTATACAATTGCAAGCGGGTTTGCGTGCTGAGCAAACACAATCTAGTGGCGCATCGTACGCTATTACAACAAGCGAAGCTGTAAATTTTAATAACCCACAAACGTTTAAGCGTAGTTACATCAATCTATTTCCATCAGTGGGAATTAGTTTTGTAAAAAATCCAATTTCTACATGGAATATTACTTCAGGTCGCAGAGTTGATAGACCCAATTATCAAGATTTAAATCCATTTGAATTTAAGATAGACGAATACTCATCTAGAAGAGGAAATACCGAATTGATACCACAGTTTTCTTACAACTTTGCGGTAACAAATGCATACAAAAATAAATTAGTTTCTAAATTGAGCTTTAGCAATATTACCAATCTTATTGGGCGCTTGGTTGATACAACGGAGAGAAGCAAAAGTTTTTTTAGCCCGAGAAATATTGCAACGCAAAATATATTTGCTTTATTTGAAAGCTACCAATACAGCCGCAAATGGTACACTGGTGTTTATACAGCCAATGCTTTTTTTACAAATTTTAAAGCCGATTTTGGTGGTGGCAATAGAATAATAAATACGAAGGCAACTGCTGTTATTCTTACTGCACAAAATAGTTTTAAACTTATACACGATTGGACGGTGGAGCTAAATGCAAATTATAACTCGCCAACAGTAAATGCAGCCGCAAAAGAAAAAGTAAAATGGGGAGTAGATATAGGTGCACAAAAATTAATTTTAAAAGGACAAGGCAATATTAAATTTTCTGCCACAGATATTTTTTGGACAAACTATGATAGAAGTTTTTTAGTATTTGGCGCACAAATGATAGATGGACAGTTTAAAAGAGAATCTAGACAATTTAAAATAAACTTTACATATCGTTTTGGGAACACACAGCTAAAAGCTAGTCGTAATAGGGCTTCGGGGCTAGAGGAAGAATTGAAGAGAACACAAGGCGGTGGATAAATCTTTACTTTTCTATATTCTCACTAGCTATCTTTAACTCAAAAGGTAAGTAGCCGGCTTCTATTAATATTTTTAAACGCTCTAATTCTTTTAATTCGAAACGCCCAGAAATTTCTAGTTTCCCACCAGTAATTTCGCTGTAAACTTTAGGTGCCATAAACACAAATCCATCTACTGTTATTGCTATAAACTTACCCACATTTTTGCTAGTTAGGTTTGCAAACAATGTACTGCCTTCTTCATTAAGAGAAAGCGATAAAGAAGGCAAACCATTTTGGTCAAAATTCACTTTCACCTCATCTATATATTTGTTTGCTTCTATCTTGTTTGTATTATTTTTTAATGTATATAGTTTTACTGGTTCATTTTTAGTTTCGGTAGTCTTTTGCTCAAAAGCTAATAAAAATTGGTTATTAAATAAATCTTGTATTGCATTTTTAGTTTTATCAAAATCTTCTACATTTTTTATTCCTGCTAACATAAAGTAAGGACTTTGGCTATTATTACTATTTGATGCAGTGCCAAGGGATACATTAAAATCCTTTTTTAACTCTATTGCATTTTTAGATTTTTCAGCGTCAAATAGTGTGTAAAAATCTAAAGTAGAGAAGCATTCATAAAATTCTATTTTGCAAGGTTTAAGCAAAATTCTACCATTATTTTCCAATCCATATTTTGTTTTAATCACAAACTGTCGAGTAGATTTTTCATAATAAATTTCAATGGGATCAACAGAAAAACCCAATAATCTTTTTCTTAATAACTCAATTGTCTTCTTTATTTTTATTGAATCTATTAGCACATCACCTGTATTTTCAATGCTTAATTTGTAAACAATTACTCCCTCAAGTACAGCATTATTTTTGGCGTTTTGTTTATATTGGCAACTGCCTAAAAAATTAAAAAATATAAAAATGAGCATAAAATTAAATTTATAGCTGCAAGTACAATTAAAAAAATTACTTCTTTTCTTCGTCTTCATTATGTGTGTATCTGTTGCAATTACATCCTCAACAAATGTGCTGATAAATTTATTTACTAATGAAGCAGGTTTACTATATTGAAATAATGCCATATTGTTTTACTTAATTTTCAATAAAAATTACGAATAATTTATTTCCCAGCAATGGTATCTTTTGTTAAATCTGGATACTCACTTACCAACTCAAAATCGTATTCATCTTTTACTTTTAATGCAACAATAAAGCGATGTAATTTTGCTGAATCCTCGGGCTTTGCAAATGTACGATCGTGCGATAATAATACAAGGTGATTTTTTGTTTTTGTTTCGTTCCAAGCAAAAGCGCTATCAATTTTTTCAATCATATCACTATCGTTTTCTACGAGTCTTTGCGTCTCATTAAAATGCCATTCCATATCCCAACCTACAACAATAAAACCGTGGCTTTGCAAGCTGTCGCCAGCCATAGAAGACGCTTTCAAATCAGTACTATTTATATTTTTTGTACGCCAAATGTTTCTACCTGGCGTGCGAATAATGTTACTGGTAAAATGCAAACTATCAGCACATCGTATAAAATCTTTTGTAGCACTATCGGGCTTGCTATAAAATTTATAAAACTTATTTTCAAAAGCGTGGGTATAGCTGTGGTTTGCTATTTCTATCAAATTACTTTCTTTTAATGAATCGTAAATAGCCAATTGCTCTTTGCTACCATATACATGTTCACCAATAATAAAAAGTGTAGCAGGGATTTGCTCTTGTTTTAAAATAGAAAATACGGTTTTACTTCCTTTACAAGGACCATCATCAAAAGTTAAATAAATGGTTTTCTTTTTCTTTTTAGCAGCGGGTTTTGTGTTGGCTACTTTGGCAAGTGTATCTTTTTTTGCAATGGTATTACCCATTGTAAAAAACGATTTTTCTTGTCTGTAAAAATAAATTGATGTAAAAGAGATGGTAAGAATTGTTGCTTTAAAAAGCATGGAGGAGTTAAAATAACCCTCGGGGTCAGCGTCCATTGTATGATTTGGTTTAGACAGTAAATGTATGATGAACAACAAGCCATTTCAAAATCTGATGTGTTAAGAAATTATTAATTCATTTTTTGTCCAAACAAAGAAGCAGCTATGGTCATCATCGTTGTGTCACTCACTTCATCGATATACCATTTTTCATCTTTTATAAAGTATATTAAAAAGCATTTTAAATATTCAAATACTGCCTTTTAATAGAAAATTTCAAATCAGTATCTTTGCCCTATGGAAAATTTGAAAGATCTCATAGAAAAGTATAAAGCTGAGATAAAGGCCGAAAACCCTACAATAGCCGAGGGTATTGAAAATTTTAGGATAAAATACCTTGGTACAAAGGGTTTGGTAAAAACCATAATGGGCGAAATGAAAAATGTAGCTGCCGAAAATAAAAAAGAAGCAGGGCAATTGTTAAACGAGTTTAAAGTTTTTGTAGAAGAAAAATTTGCATCTTTTAATGGAGCTGCGGAAAATAATAATTCTGCAAAAGCTATTGATTTAGACCTTACATTGCCAGGCACACCCGCACCGCTTGGCACTCGCCATCCCATCAGTATTGTAAAAAATAAAATCGTTGGTATATTTAATAAACTTGGTTTTAGTGTAGCAGAGGGCCCAGAGATTGAAGATGATTTTCATAATTTTTCGGCGCTTAATTTACCAGAAAATCATCCTGCAAGAGATATGCAGGATACGTTTTATATTTCTCAAAACCCAGACTGGCTTTTACGCACACATACAAGCAGCGTGCAAATACGAGAAATGCAAAAAGGTAAATTGCCGCTACGTATTATTTGCCCTGGTCGTGTTTTTAGAAACGAAACCATAAGCGCAAGAGCACATTGTTTTTTTAACCAAGTAGAAGGTTTATACATTGCAGAAAATGTTTCCTTTGCCGATTTAAAACAAACCCTGTATTTTTTTGTAACAGAAATGTTTGGAGCTGATGTGAAAGTTCGTTTTCGCCCTTCTTATTTTCCGTTTACAGAGCCGAGTGCCGAAATGGATATTAGTTGCCTTTTATGTAATGGCAATGGCTGCAATGTTTGTAAAAAAACTGGCTGGGTAGAAATTTTAGGTTGTGGTATGGT
>JAYSOC010000359.1:0-1543 GCA_043723285.1 Ferruginibacter sp.
CGAAAATATTTTCAATAAAGATTCTTTATACGCAAAATCATTTTTATTACAATACGCTACAAGCCTTGCTGGCAATGGTAAATTTGAAAAGGCTTTAGAAAACACAAACAAGTTTTTAGCCATTCCAAACCTGCAAGAAAAAAATAAAAAAGCGGGGATTGAAAAACAAAAGAGTTTTGAGTTTGCGGAAAATTTTGCAAAAAAAATGAGTGCAAGAAATTATATTTTTAACCCAGTAAACATGGGCGAAAATATAAATAGTACCGCTTTAGAATATTTACCATCACTCACTGTAGATGGCAATAAAATAATTTTTAATAAACGAATAGATAGCGATGAAGATTTTTATGAAAGTGAAAAAATAAATGGCGTTTGGCAAAAAGCAAAACTTGTTCCAGGAAAAATAAATACGAACTTAAATGAGGGTGCACAAAATATTTCGCAAGATGGGCAATGGCTAATTTTTACAGGTTGCAATTATCCTGAAGGACTTGGCAGTTGTGACTTATACATATCTTACAAAAATAAAAATGGGCAGTGGAGTGAAGCCGAAAACTTAGGCAAAACAATTAACACAGATGCTTGGGAAAGTGCACCAACAATATCAGCAGATAAAAGAGATTTGTATTTTTCAAGTACAAGGCTTGGTGGCTTTGGTGGTTCAGATATTTGGGTAAGCCACAATGTAAATGGGCAATGGCAAAAACCAGAAAATATGGGGCCGAGTATAAACACTAGTGGCGATGATGGTTGCCCCTACATACACGCCGATAACCAAACATTATATTTTAACAGCAATGGAAGATTAGGATATGGCATGAGCGATTTATTTGTAACCAGGCGAAATGAAAAAGGCATTTGGCAAACACCCGAAAACCTTGGATACCCAATAAACACTGTAGACGACGAAGGTTCTATGATAGTAGCAGCAGACGGCAAAACCGCATATTATGCAAGCGACAAAGGTGATTTTAAAAATAAAATAGATTTGTACAGCTTTACTTTACGTGAAGATATACAAGCCTTAAAAACGCTTTGGGTAAAAGGAAAAATTTATGATAAAAAAACAAATGTTGGTTTACCATCTACAGTAGAATTAACAACAATAGATTCTGGCTTTGTTTTATCAAAATTACAAACAGATGAAGATGGAAATTATTTAACCACTTTACCAGTTGGAAAAAATTATGCATTTAACATAAACAAAAAAGGATACTTATTATATTCCGAAAATTTTTCCATGAAAGGAAATATTACTGACTCCCCAATGGTAATAAATATTGCTTTGCAACCCATAGAAAAAGGTGCGAGCATTGTTCTAAAAAATATTTTCTTCGATTCTAAAAAAGCAGAACTTCAAACAAGTTCTTTTGCAGAGTTAGATAAAGTGGCTATTTTATTATTAGAAAACAACAAACTAATAATTCAAATTAATGGATATACTGACAATGTAGGAAAACCCGTTGATAATCTTAAACTAAGTATAAACCGCACAAAAGCTGTAATGGCTTATTTGCAAAAAAAAGGAATAGTCATTAAACGC
>JAYSOC010000360.1:0-3894 GCA_043723285.1 Ferruginibacter sp.
ATTTTATTTCTGATAAAACAACGAATATAGATTTTGTAACCTACGCCGATTATTTTTTAATGGTATGGCAATATCAAAAAGGAAATGTAACTTATTGCAAGGCTGCAAAAATGAATGGTGCCGGTCAGTTGCTGGGAAATGTTTTGGATCTTGATACTACAAAGACTGGTGTTTTTTCAAATAATACCTATTATAATTTAACTTGGAGCGAAGACAAGAAAAAAATTCTCCTCTACAAAACACAATCAAGAAACGACAATTTCAATTTGGTAACAAAAGTGTATGACCAAAATTTATTACTAAAAGATAGTACTAGGCGAACACTCGAATATAATAATTATAGGGAATCGTTTGGTGATTTGCAATTAGACAATGAAGGAAATTTTATATTTAGCAAACTAAAAGAAAATGCGAGGCAAGAATATATAAATACTTTGGATCTAAACATTAAAAAGTTTAAAGTGGATAGTTTAATTTCTATAAACGTTCCGCTAGAAAAACAACTCATTCAAGAACCAGTAATAAAAATTGACAATATAAATGGTCGTTATGTTATCAATTCATTTTCATATAAAAAAAATGGCGGAAATGTAGATGGAATATTTACAGCAATTATATCTAAAAACCCGTTTGCATTTTCAAAAAAAGTGATTAATATTTTTGATGATTCATTACTTACTAAACTTTCGGGTAAGCCCGACTGGCGTAGCGCTTACGATGATTATTTTTTGAAAAACATTATTCTTAAAAAAGATGGAGGTTTTATTGTAGTATCAGAAGAATATACAAAGCAAAGGCGCTTTGGAGGGGCTTATGATGATAGATTTAATTCTGGTTTATATGGAAGCAGGTATTACGGCTCCACGTCGGATTATTATTATTACAACCGAGGTTACAATAGTTATTATAGACCTTATGGAGAAAGCAACGCTAGGGACATTGTTTATAATTACAACGATATTATTACCTATAGTTTTAACAAAGATCTTAAACTACAATGGAACAATGTTATTAATAAAACCACTAGCGATGTAGAAACAGATAATTTTCTTTCTTTTGCTAATATGAATGCTGGTGCGGAAATTCATTTTCTTTTCTTGCAAAAAGATAACAACAGGCAAATTTTGAGCGACCACGCATTGCAACCTACCGGGGCTGTAATAAGATATGCTACTTTAAAAAGCAGAGAAGCAGGCTATAGTTTTATGCCAAAACTTGCTAGGCAAACTGGAGCTCGACAAATGATTGTACCTTGCATTGTAAGAAACAATATTGCTTTTGCTAAAATTGATTTTTAACTTTGCACAACATGACCCAAGTTTATTTTAATTTTTCATTGTGACAGGAATTTTTAAATCCAATCATCCATCTGGTAATGCCATTTTATTTCTTTACGCTGTCGTATTGAAACTTCCGATGTTCCTACATTTGAGAAGCCCGCAATTGCAACCACTCGATGGAATTTTATATAAATCTCTACTACAATTATTAAATCCTCTGGCAAATAGTTTTCACGCAACTTATGGCATACTTACATTTATTTTATTGTTTATACAAGCTATAGAGATCAATAAAATTGTAAACGACCAACGCTTACACAAGCAAAGCAATTATCTCACAGGCATGAGTTATTTGCTTA
The DNA here is from genome assembly GCA_043723285.1 of Ferruginibacter sp. Classification (GTDB taxonomy): domain Bacteria; phylum Bacteroidota; class Bacteroidia; order Chitinophagales; family Chitinophagaceae; genus Ferruginibacter. Next base: position 1,640 of record JAYSOC010000360.1, read on the forward strand.
TCACTTCTCTTTTTAGCGATTGGTTTTCTTTTTCGGCACCGCTTATTGTAAATACTTTTATGATTTGGATTTTCTCTCGCCTTTGTGCTTTGTACAATAACAACAATGCAAAAGCTACTATTTTTAATATTGGTTTGGTTACAGGTATTTCTGCTTTTGTATATTTCCCTTCTATTACTTTTTTGGTTCTAATAATGGCTGGTATTGCTATTTCTAGGCCATTTCGTTTGCAAGAATGGCTTACTGGTTTTGCAGGAATCATAACGCCTATTTATCTTTTTAGCGCATATCTTTTTCTTACCAATAATTTTAAAACATATAAATTTCCTGGCTTTCATTTTTCTTACCCACATTTTTTTGGAAATCGATGGGCTTACATTGCACTTATTATTGTTTTAATTTCTACCATTATTGGTATTTACTTTATCAATAATAATATTAATAGGCAAGTAGTACAAACCCGAAAAAGTTGGCAATTGCTTTTTCTCTATCTTGCAGTGGCAGCACTAGTTCCGTTCATTAATGCAAGTATAAACTTTTCTTATTGGATATTGTTAGCTGTTCCACTTTCACCAATTATCGCTTCTACATTTTTCTATCCTCAAAAAAAGATTTTTCCTTTGTTGTTACATTGGATAATGTTTGCGGTATTTGTAGCCATTGGTTTTTTGGGAAAATGATTTTGGGCTAGTAATAATAATCTGCTTCAATGCATATATAAAAAACGGTTGCTCCATTTTTGAAACAACCGTTATTTAACATCAAACTTAAAAAAATTATCTTAACGTAAATGTTCTTGCAGGGCGACCATCTATAGAAATCGTAGCTTGGTTATCGCAAGTGCCATCTCCAAAATCTATAATGGCAACATGATTTGGCCCTTGAATTTGGTACGTTCCTTTATCAATATTATCGCAAATGGTTTTCTTTTGTAAAGCAGTAAGTATAGTGCCTACTCTTGTTTTACCAGCTGCATTGGTCACTGTTCTGTTCCCTGTTATAGAAAATGAATCATCTATCAAAATGAGTGGTGTAGCACTTCCTGCGGTTTGTACAATATTTTGCGTGCCTGAGTGCAACCAATAATTACTATTGGTAGTGTTCGTAATTTTTCCATTTACACAAGTTCTATTCCAACTTTTTTGTGCGGCAGTGCTAGTATTTGTCCAAGTAATGGTTCCTTCTTTTTTGTATATGCCTACAAAATAGTTATCAAAATTCATAGTAGCTACACTGCCTGGACGACGAAGCGAATCGGTAAGTGTAACATTAATTTTTCCTTTACGAGTAACGCCATTTGGCGATGTACATCCAACAGTTCCAAAATCGATTAAAATGTTTTTTGGAAAACCTGATGCTGGAGTTACCGTAACAGTTGCGCAACTTAAAATACCTGTTGTGCCATCTACACCTGCAACAAAGCCCGATCCTGAAAAATTATTTGTAACTGCGGCTTCGTTTAGCACTTCTTGTGCATCTTGTGTAAGATTTTCTGCCATGCCCTGGTATGCACTTATTTCAAAAGTTGTTTCAATTTCTGTAGTATCTTCTGCTGTTTTATCTTTTTTGCAAGATGAAAAAGAAATAACAGAAAATACTAATCCGGTAAATAAAAGAAATTTAAGTTTCATATAAATGTTTTTTAGTTTTGTAAATATAAGTACCTTTTTCATAGACTAATTAGTAAAAGAAAGGTTTAATGCTATTTTTAAGTTTATTTTGCTGTATGTTTTATTTTGTAAAAACACCTGTATGGCTTCAAAAGATGTTTCCAAAAATGGTTTGGAAAATAAAAACCAATGATAAAAAAATTTACCTCAGTTTTGATGATGGACCACATCCTGAACATACAATTTTTGTTTTGGATGAATTAAAAAAATATAATGCAAAAGCTACTTTTTTTTGTATAGGAAATAATGTACGTTTATTTTCAGATGTATATAAACGCATAATAGACGAAGGGCATAGTGTTGGAAACCATACGTTTCATCATTTAAATGGTAAGAAAACTAGAGATGAAGTGTATATAAAAGATGTAAATGAAGCATCAAAATATATTGATAGCACTTTGTTTAGACCACCATACGGACAAATAAAAAAATTTCAAGCTAAGGTTCTTAGAGAAATGCGGAGTTCTTATAAAATAATAATGTGGACAATATTGAGCGGAGATTTTGATGCAAAAATTACAAAAGAAAAATGTTTAGAAAACGTTTTATTTAAAACAACAAATGGCTCAATTGTAGTTTTTCATG
>JAYSOC010000361.1:0-1542 GCA_043723285.1 Ferruginibacter sp.
TATTCCTGGTATATTCCGATAATTATTTTCCTGCACCCTTCTCTATCAGAAGCCGTGCGCTGGTTCTAAAATTTAATTATTGGTGGAATATTTAAGTGGCAGTAGTACAAGTTTTTTTATAACCGAATGGAACATAAGGGCAGTAATGGCAAAGCAGCCGGGGGTATTATGGAAGTGGAGTACCGACGGTAGAAAAAACAAAATATGATGCCGGATAACTATTCCCTGAAAATCAACAAATGTTAGCGCCAACATATTGGGGTAGGAGTATGTAACATTTATTTTTTATTACATAAAAAACCCGGATATAATACCCGGGTCTTTATAGAAAATAAACTTAATTAAGATTGCCAAACATCTTTTGCTGCTTTAGCAGTGCCGGCAGCAGAATTGAAGGCTTTGTTTGCAATTTTATTTACTTCAGTTTTGCCAGTATCTGCTAAATCGCCGGCTATGCTGTTAGCATTTTGTAATGCATCTTTAAGCGTATCAGCTAAATTGTTTACTGCTTCTGCAAGCATTTTTCTTGTTTTTGGAATAAGCACCAACGCCACTACAGTTCCAATAATAGCGCCTGCAATTATTTTGTTCGATTTCATGATGTACAAGTTTTAATGTTGATAAATAGGTTTCTTCGTACCATAATTATACAAAAGATTGTGCCAAAAATTTTAAACGGATACTACAAATAAACGAGTAGGTTTTTCTACAATTTATGGGGAATAAAAATATTTTATTAAAGGATGAGGTGTTAAAATGTTAGCGTCAACATAAATGCGGCAAAGAAAACTTATGGCAGCAAACAAAATAAAATTTATGATACAGGTTTATTTCCAGAGTTAAATTTGCAGGTATAGTAGTTACAAATCCTTTTGCAAACTAAATTTATGAATTGCTGGAGCATTATGTTGTGCTAAGCCGTTGTTGGTATCTAAGCAGGGATAATGAGCGATGGGGTACCAACAACATTGTTGCAAAGGATGTAACTAATTTAATTTTTTGTGGCAGTAAGCTGTGTTGTTGGTACGCTTATCCACTTTCCCCAACCCTGCATACCAACAAAGGCGTAGCGATTGGCTTCGGGCTACCAACGAAGGCTAAGCAATAATTTTTTATCTCTTATTCCAGTCCAACTAAAACAGCAATTATTAAAAGCACGAATGCTGCCAATCCTGCATAGATAAGTTTAATAACTGTTTTTAAGGAGAGCCCGTAAATTTTTCTACCAGGTTGCTCTGCAAGTTTCTTTTTTAATACGACTAATGCGTAGCTTAAAAGTACAATACCAATCGAGTAATTGATAACTCCCGCTAATTTATGTGTCATCGTTATTATTGTAATGGCTAATCTACTAAGAAATTTTTTATTAGGTTCAATAATTTTTTTCGCCAATGTTGGCTTACACCAGCCCTCCTTAGCAATGGAGTTGTTGGTATGCTTACATACAATTGCAAATGCTGCATACCAACAACGGCGTTGCGGCGGGCTTCGTTCTACCAACAAAGGCTAAAATACTCCGTTGGTTAAAAACCAATAGGGGGC
>JAYSOC010000362.1:0-9831 GCA_043723285.1 Ferruginibacter sp.
CAGCGCCAAGTTCGTACATTCCGCCTTTGGTAGTTTTCGTCATTTCTTGTTGCAGGGCTTGCTGTGCATCTAAAATATATTCTGGAGCAGCTTTTATTACAAGTGCACCATTTACCCTTACGGTATCTACCAAGTAAGTGTATAATGCAGGAGCAGCTGTGTATGGAGCAGTAGAATTTCTATCTAAAATAGCATCAATACTTTTTTTGCTATTAGCAAATTCTTCGGCAAACTGCTCACTAAACGAACTGTAATTATTTAAACCTTTATAATGAATGCTGTTATTAAAATTGGCATTTTGTGTAAATGCTATTGAAAAAGCATTGCTTCTATTGTCGTTATTTGTGTTTGGCAATGCCCAAGCAAAACCAGTAGTGCCAAATTGAAATGCATTTTTATTTTCGGTTAAATGCGAACTTCTATAATCTGTTTTTATTTTATTAAAAGTAAAACCAGGGGTAATGGTAGCTTCGTTAGTTCTGTAAAAACCAATACCAGCAGGGTTTACAAAAGTTGCAGTCATATCGCCACCAAGCGATCCTATTGCGCCACCAATAGCAAGAGCACGAGCGGTTCCGTTTTGATGAAACCAACTATATCGTATAGCATCTTCGGGTATTTGAGCAAAAGATTTTGTGCAAATAAAAAATATAAATATGGAAAATATTTTTTGCATAATAATTACATTTCACTTCTTTTAAAAGCAATTGGATTTATTGTTTTTTGTGTAAAACTTAATTTCCTCCTCTGCCTGGTCTTGTAACAGTGCTTCCCGAAGAAGATGGCGTAGAAGAACTAGAGCTTGAACTGTTACTACTGTTGGTACTTGGCGCAGGCGAGTAAGTTCTTGTTTCGCTTCTAGACGGCTCTGTGTAAGTGCGTACTTCGTTATTTGTGCTTCTAGTATTTTGTGTATTACTATTATTGAAGCCTCTTATTGCAATCGTTTTTACAGTGCCAAATCCTTTAGTAGTTGTATAAGTAGTTACCGTATTACCATATGCACCAAGGTTTGCAGTACGTATGGTAGTATTTTTTGGGTTTACATATTTTACACCGCCAGCATAAACTGGGTAAGGATAATAAAATGGGTTGTAATAATAACCATAGTTGTAACCATATGCATACGGGCTATAATGACAATCGTAATCGTAGTCGTTATCTAAATTGCGCCATCTTGGGTCGTGTGTTGCCATGCGAATTTGCCTGTCTTCGCTGCTGTAATCTTCTCTATGTTCGTATCTACTTTGAGATTCTTTCTCTTCAATTACTTTAGATTTTGAGTAATACAAATCGTCTGGTGTTTGTCCGCTTTTATATGCAGTGCTGCATGACGCTAAAGTTGCAATAAATAATATTAGTAGTAAAGTTTTCATCGTTTTAAATTTTGATAGGTTAAAGATAATTGATAAGTATGATACCTTTATACATTAGACCCTTTTTTAGCCCAAAATGTTGTTAAAGATGTGCTAATGATTTGTGGGGTATATGGTAATCTAATGTTTCCTATTTTTTAAACCCAATTCTTTTCCTATCCTCCCATTTTCTTTCTGCTGCTTTTTCGTCTAATAAGTTTTCCATGGCATCATATTTTTGGTTTAGTTGTACATCATGCTCCCCAAGGCGTTCTTTTATTTCTTTCATTTGCTCTCTAAGATCATTTTGTTTTAATAGAACATTTCTTATAGCTACAAATGCCCTCATTATGATAATGTTCATGTTTATTGCTCTGTCGCTGTTTAATATACCACTTAGCATTGCTCCACCTTGCTCTGTAAAAACATAGGGTAAATATCTATTTCCACCTCTTTTTTTGAGGTTTCAATTTGCAACCTCAAAGGGTTTTCAGTTTGTTCTAAGGTTTCCATTTAAAACCTCAAAACATCAAACTCTTCTTTGGTTAGTTGAAACATAAAATCACTGGGAAATCTTTTTAAATTACGCTTTACAGCTAAGTTTAGGGCTTTCGTTTCTGTTTCATACAATGCTGCTAAATCTTTATCCAACATTACTCTTAAACCACGTATTTCATAAATTTTGTTTTGAATACTTTGTATTATTTACATAAGTATTTTTTTATAAAGCTAAAATACTAAAAAATTTATCAAAAAGGTAAAAACTTGCCAAAAACAAAAATCCCAGTACAACGTACGAGGATTTTTGTTATTGGTGCCCACGAAAGGAATCGAACCTTCACACCCTTGCGAATGGCAGATTTTGAGTCTGCTGCGTCTACCAATTCCGCCACATGGGCAACTTGCACAATACATCTAAAAAATTAGGTGTATTTGAATTGGGCTGCAATATTACATCAATCATCTAATCTCTCCAAAATACGTTTCAAGTATTTTTTCTTGTAGTAGTATGCTTTTAGTTTTTGAAAGTCGTTTTCGGTTAACAATGCACTGTTTTCGGTACTTAGCAGCGGTTCTATATCTTGCAATAATTCTTTTTCATAATCGGCTACTTTTGCTTCTATATCAACTTCTTCATCAAAGCCTTCGTTAAGTTCCATCATTTCCATCAAAAAATCGGGCGGTAAGTTGTATTTTTCATCGGTTGCAATAATACCCTTTAGTTGTAAAAAATATTCTAGCGTTTTTTCTTTGTTACTAAAAATATTAAAACCTTTGTTTATGGCAGCCGATTGTGTTAGTGCATTTTCTTTATCCTCTTCTGTTTCGTTTGTATAAAAATCGGGGTGAAATTTCTTTTGCAACTCAAAATACTTTTTAGAAATGCCCGTTTTGTCCACAACAGGGCTTATTGGAAGTTCAAATAATTCGTAATAATTCATACCACAAATGTACGCAGTATAAAAAATGTAAACGTAAATTGCCATTCGAAAATATAATTGCATGACAAAAATTGGTTTGATAAGAGAAGAGAAAATACCAGCAGATGCACGTGTGGCGCTCACACCTGCACAATGTAAATGGATAAGGCAACATCGCCCCGAAGTAAAAGTGATGGTACAACACAGCGATGTACGTTGTTTTACAGATAAAGAATATGTAGCAGCAGGAGTAGAAGTAAAAGAAGATATTAGCGAATGTGATATTATGCTTGGCATAAAAGAAGTACCAGTAGATATGTTGATAGAAGGTAAAACGTATTTGTTTTTTTCGCACACAAAAAAATTACAACCATACAATCAAAAATTATTACAAAAAATTATTGCAAAAAATATTACTCTTATCGATTATGAATGTTTGGAACATGAAGATGGTGCACGTATTATTGGGTTTGGTTTTTTTGCAGGCATAGTAGGTGCACATAATGGTATGATTGCTTATGGAACAAGAACTGGAACTTTTCATTTAGATAGAGTAAACTCTGGAAAAAATTTGCAACACCTTATTCATACATATTTTGGCTTAAAATTACCTGCTGTAAAAATTGCTGTAACTGGCAGTGGTAGAGTTGCACATGGCGTTTTAGAAATTATGAACCTCATGGGCATTCACGAAGTAGAAGCGGAAGATTTTTTGGAAAAAGAATATGTTTATCCTGTGTATGTACATTTAAAAGGAGCCGATTTGTATGTACGTAAAACAGATGGAAAGTACAGCAGAACTGATTTTCATGAGTATCCTGAAAACTATGTTTGTACTTTTAAGCAATACATTTCTGCTACCGATATTTTAATGAATGGCATTTATTGGGAGCAAAAAATACCGAGGCTTTTTGATATGGAAGATTTGAAGAATCCTAACTTCCGCATAAAAACCATTGCAGATATTACAGATGATTTTGGTGGCTCAGTACCTTGTAATATTGGCGATAGTACCATTGCAAACCCTATATACGGTGTAGATAAAAATACTTTTGAACGAACAGCACCTTACTTGCCAAACTCAATAGACATAATGGCTGTAGGTAATTTACCCAACGAATTGCCAAGAGATGCTAGCCGTTATTTTGGTGAGCAATTGATAAAACATGTATTTGCAGATTTGTTTAGCGGCGAAGAAACAAGATTAATAAACCATGCTACGATTGTAAAAAAAGGAAAGTTGAATATGGGGTATGAGTATATGGAGGAGTATGCGAACGCACATCAAGTTTAAGATTCACAAATTTTAGTATTTGAAAATTGAGTGTTGAGAATTGATTATTGAACATTTCTTAGTTCGAGTTTTAAAATGCTCAATGTTCAACTAACAATTCTCAATGTTCAAGGAAGTTCTTTTTTTAAGAGACTTTAAATCACCCAGTCCACAATCTCATTTTCCCATTCTTGTTTAAACGGCGCAGATATTTTAATGTAGTTATCCGAATAGCCTTCCATCATGCCATTTTTATTTACATGTTCAAATAATACTTTTCTTGTTTGTCCAATATGTTTGTTGGTAAATGCTTGCATTTTTTCGTAACTAAGATTGCGTAAAATTTTATTGCGCTCATTGCGTACATTTATGGGCACAATGGGCGCAATGGTAAGCGCATGCGTATTGTCACGCTCGGAGTAGGTGAATACGTGTAGGTAAGAAATATCTAAGCCACGAAGAAATTCTACTGTTTCTTCAAAATCTTCTTTTGTTTCGCCAGGGAAACCCACAATAACATCTACACCAATGCAACAATGCGGCATCAATAATTTTATGAGCCCAATTTTTTCGGCATATAATTCTTTTTTATACCTGCGGCGCATAGCAGCCAACGTATTGTTGCTACCGCTTTGCAATGGTATATGAAAGTGTGGCATAAAATGTTTGCTATTGCTCACAAATTCTATTATCTCATTGCTCAATAAATTTGGTTCAATAGATGAAATACGATAACGTTCTATGCTGCTCAGCGCATCTAATTCTTTTATTAAATCGAAAAAGTTTTCGCCGTGCTTCTTACCGCCAGAGTATCCTTTTCCAAAATCACCAAGATTTATACCCGTAAGTACAATTTCTTTTGCACCGCCTGCTGCTATTGCTTTTACGTTTTCTACAATATTATTTATTTCATCGCTACGGCTTTTGCCTCTTGCCATAGGAATGGTACAAAAACTACAATTATAATCGCAGCCATCTTGCACTTTTAAAAATATTCTGGTGCGTTCGTTTAAAGAATGAGATGGTACAAAAATATTTACATCTTCTACATCGCAAGTGCATATTTTTGTTGCATCGTTTTTAGAAATTTCTTTTAAATGCTGTGCAATATTAAATTTTTCTGCAGCACCCAATACCAAGTCCACACCTGGTATTTCGGCAATTTCTTTTGGTTTAAGTTGTGCATAGCATCCTGTTATTACCACCAAAGCTTCGGGTGCTTTACGTTGTATTTTTCGTACAATTTGTCTGCATTCTTTATCAGCATTTTCGGTAACAGAGCAAGTATTTATTACATACACATCTGCTACTTCATCAAAATCTCTTTTGGCAAAGCCATCATTTTCTAGCATACGCCCTAGCGCAGTGGTTTCACTGAAATTGAGCTTGCAGCCGAGCGTGTGTAAGGCAACTGTTTTTTGCATGGCTGCAAAAGTAAGGAAAAGGCTGCTAAATCTCCTTAGAGAATGCTTGAGGCATAATTACAAATTTGCTATAAAACTGGGATAATCTGCTGAATGATTGTTGGTAATATTTTGAATGTAATATAAATCATCTTCCATATCAAAAGCAATATACCAAGTTGTATTTTTATTGGCTTTGTACGTAATGTAAAAATTACCATTTACGTTATTGGAAGCCACTCTATGTGGTTTGGTAGGTATGCTGTAAATAAAAGTAGTGATGTCTTATACATATTTTACAGCATCTTCTAGACAGATAAAATATTCTTCATAAAAAAGAATATCGATTAAATTTTCTAATAAATCATTTACTTTTTTGCTAACGATAACTTGCTCCATCTACTATGCACTTTTTTTAATAAATTAGTTCTTAGTTCTTCTACAGTTATTCCAGCTTCTCTGTCTTGCATAAATTTGGTTTTACGCATGTTTTTAGTTGCGATTGCTAATTTATTATCTTCTTTGTTTGTAAGATTTACGGTATGTGCCATAGTAATATCTTTATCTTTTATACTGCAACATACAAATTTTGCCACTAAGTGGGTTTCTTCCACATAATACATGAGAATTCTACAAGAGCTAGAGAAAATTTTTACGAAATATGGAATTATGCAAGTTTAAGTTTAAAAGTCTATTTATTAAGTAGAGTATTTTGTACATTTGAAAAAAAGAAAATCAATTGTATAGCGGATATATTTTAAGAAGAAACCTGCCAGACCAAAAATCAGTAATCAATTTTACAGAGGAGTTATACCAGTATTTGTTTCCAGTGGTGGAAAATGAGGCGGTTTATTTAGAAGAGCATATGCTAATAATGGTAAGATTAAAAGTAAACTTACATACACTTATTACCACTTGTATAAATGGTACTAACGATAAGGTAAATGATATAGTTAATCATTTTTTTCAACAATTATCTCCTACTTGCAATGCATTAATAAAAGATGCACAGTTTATTTTAGATTACGATCCTGCAGCAAATTCTATTGAAGAAATCATTTTAAGTTACCCTGGTTTTTATGCCATTGCCATTTACAGGCTTGCGAATATTTTGTACAAACAACAAATAGAAATATTGCCTAGGATGATGAGCGAACTGGCGCATAGTAAAACAGGTATTGATATTAATGCGGGTGCAACTATTGGTTGTCCATTTTTTATAGACCATGGTACAGGTATTGTGGTAGGTGAAACAACGTTAATTGGTAATGCGGTGAAATTATATCAAGGTGTTACCCTGGGTGCTTTGGCTGTGCGCAAAGAAGATGCGGAAACCAAGCGACATCCGAGTATTGAAGACAATGTGGTGATATATGCAGGCAGTACAATTTTGGGTGGAGAAACGATAATAGGCCACGATTGTATCATTGGTGGTAATACATGGATTACGGAAAGTATTCCAGCATTTAGTGTTGTATATCATAATGCGCAATCGTTGGTAAAGGATAGAAGAGGTTTTAAAGAGCCTGTAAATTTTATTATTTAGTTTTTGAAAATGTTTGTGGGACACGAACCTTGGCGATGAAAAATGTTCGTGAGATACGAACCTCGGCAGTAAATTTTATCATTTAAAAATATAACAAATGAAAGTAGCAAACATTTTAGAAACAATTGGTAACACCCCACATGTAAAAATAAACCGTTTATTTCCTGAAAATATAAATGTGTATTCAAAATTAGAAAAGGCTAATCCTGGAGGTAGTATAAAAGACAGAATTGCACTGGCCATGATAGAAGATGCGGAAAAAAAAGGAATACTAAATAAGGACAGTGTTATCATCGAACCCACATCTGGCAATACTGGTATAGGTTTGGCCATGGTAGCTGCTGTAAAAGGATATAAAATAATTTTAGTAATGCCAGAGAGCATGAGTATAGAACGCAGAAAACTGATGAGTGTTTACGGAGCAAGTTTTGAATTGACGCCAAGAGAAAAAGGAATGAAAGGCGCTATAGAAAAAGCGCAAGAATTGGTGGCAGCTACACCAAATGCTTGGATGCCACAACAGTTTGATAACCCTGCCAACATTGACATTCATATAAAAACTACAGCAGAAGAAATACTAAAAGATTTTCCTGAGGGAATAGATTTTTTGATAACGGGTGTAGGCACTGGTGGACATATTACTGGCGTGGCAGAAGTATTAAAAAAGCATTATTCTACATTAAAAGTTTTTGCTGTGGAACCAGAGTTGTCGCCTGTAATTAGCGGTGGTAGCCCAGCTCCGCATCCATTACAAGGAATTGGTGCAGGTTTTATACCTAGCAATTTGCATACAAATATTTTAGATGGCGTAATACAAGTTGGCAAAGAGGAAGCATTTGATTTTGCTATTCGTTCGGCAAAAGAAGAAGGCATTTTTCAAGGCATATCTAGTGGTGCAACCATGGCAGCGTTGGCAAAAAAATTACCAGAAATACCTGCTGGCAGCACGGTACTTATTTTTAATTATGATACTGGTGAAAGGTATTTGAGTATTGAAGGATTATTTTAATTTTTTTAAGGAACGTAATAAAAGCTGAAAAATGATTAAATGATGAAGGGCTGGCGGATAGAAGGGAAAATCCTTTTTTGCTGCCTTTGAGCAAAAAAGATTGTACCGAATAGCCGCAAAAAATGTTCATTTATGCTTTTAGCACACAGCCCCAAATCATTATTTATATTTTCGATTTTACCTACCTTGCATCCGTGAAAAATAAAAATACTTCATATTTAGTGTTGCTAATTGCTGCTTTGGCATTTTTTTTTATTAAAAAATTACAACGTGGCAACAGTACCAATATAAAAGATAGGGTAACGGTACAAAATGCTACCGACGCATATACACAACTTAGGGGTGGCAATAAAACAATTTCGTATAGTAGGCATGCAAAATGCAGAATGGAATGCAGGCATATTGACGAGAGCGAAGTGAAAGAAATTTTGGAAACCGGCGAAATAAACCACGGTAAAGAGGCGGAAAGTGATAAAGGTGTAACTTACCCACTCGAAGGCAAGACGCATGATGGGCAACACGTACGTATAGTGTTTGCGCCGCATGAAAACGAGGTGACGGTGGTAACTTGTATAGATTTGGATACGGATTGGCCTTGTGGTGATTGTAAGTAAGATGATAGATTATTAGACACAAGACATTAGACAAAAGACTTGTAATAAAATTATAATTATTATGAGCGGTGGTTTTTGTAAAATTAATATTAGCAAATTACACTCATGAAATGAGCCGAAACAAAAGCTGAATATTTCTTGAAATGTTCATTGGCGAATAACATGTGACAAAATTGCAATAAAAATGAACACATGAAATTAAAATCATTATTGGCAAAACCTTTTGCCATCTATATACATAAGCAAATAAAAAAAAGCATCGGTACTGCGGTTGAGGATCAAGATAAAATTTTTGCAAGTATTATAAAATCTGCTGCTAAAACTGTATTTGGTATTGATCATTCTTTTACCGAAATAAAAACCCACGAAGATTATTGTAGGCTTGTACCTATAAGAGATTACGAAGCCATAAAACCTTATATAGAAAAAATAAAAGAAGGCAAGCAAAACATTTTATGGAAAGGGCAGCCGATTTATTTTGCTAAAACGAGTGGCACCACAAGCGGTGTAAAATATATTCCTATTACAAAAGATTCTATTCATAATCATATAAATACAGCACGCAATGCCTTGCTTTGTTATATGGTAGAAAGTGGCAACTCCAAATATGCCGATGGTAAAATGATTTTCCTAAGCGGCTCGCCAGAGTTAGAAAGGGTGGGAGGCATACCAACAGGGCGATTGAGCGGTATTGTAAATCATCATATACCAAAATATTTGCGTAGCAACCAACTGCCATCTTTTGAAACAAATTGCATAGAAGAGTGGGAAGAAAAGTTGGAAAAAATAGTAGATGAAACCATCAATGAAGACATGACATTGATAAGTGGAATACCGCCTTGGGTGCAAATGTATTTTGATAAATTGCAAGAAAGAACCGGCAAAAAGATTAGTGAAATTTTCCCAAATTTTACGGTGATGGTACAAGGTGGTGTAAACTACGAACCATACAAAGCAAAGTTGTTAGAGAGTATTGGGAGACCAACAGATACCATAGAATTGTTTCCTGCAAGCGAGGGTTTTTTTGCGTTTCAAGATAGCCAAAAAGAAAAAGGAATGCTGCTAAATAGCAACAGCGGAATATTTTTTGAGTTTGTACCTGTAGATGAGTTGCAAAATGAACATCCCAAAAGATTATCACTAAAAGATGTAGTTGTTGGCGAAAATTATGCGCTGATAATAAGCAGTAATGCGGGTTTGTGGGCATACA
>JAYSOC010000363.1:0-3876 GCA_043723285.1 Ferruginibacter sp.
ATCGCAAAGCCCTAGCCGTTATACGAAACCCTCCCGCTAGATATACCATTAATCAATAGAAGAAAAAACAATCAACATGTTTGCAGCACACTTGCAAGGCGCACAAAGCCAACACACAGAAGCTAACCTTGCAAGAGAGCTGCAAACACAGCATAATTATACAGTATTGAAGTAAAATTGTTTATTTCTTGACATTTATCAATGAATTAACAAAATATCTATCCTATATTTACATTGCAATAAAATAATATGGCAAAACCTCGCCAAATAAAAGGAAATAGAATCGATGCTGACGTAAGCCACAGCATACGAAATACTATTTTTACAATAACGACCTTACCCCCTCGAAGCTAATTTTTTCTTTTAGAAACAAAATTTTTATTAATTAAATACTGTTGAAATGAAACAATTAAAATTGTTACTCCTTATTATTGTATGTGCAAATATTTTTGCGGCTTGCAAAAAAGACAAAACAGAACCTACCGAGCCTACACCTACAGGAGACCAATTGCCTACCATTACACAAACAGGTGCCAATACTTTTGGTTGCTTAGTAAATGGACAAGTTTGGATACCAAAAGGATATCAAGGTAATGGAAATCCTAACCCAAGAGCTACATTCGATTCCGACTTAAATGGCATACCATATATGCAAATAAAAGCAAATCAATATGAGTCTGGAAATCCTACAAGTAGTTTTATAATCACCATTGATAGTGTAAATAACTTGGGCGTTCATAGTGTTTATAAAGAAAAAAAGCAAATTGGTTTTGGATCAGTTTTATTTCCTAATTGCGGGATTCTTCCTGACGATAATACTCAATATAAAGTTGGAACAATTAGTATAACCAAGTATTCTATGGGTAATCCAAATGGAATAATTAGTGGATTATTCAATTTTAAATTAAAAATTAATAATTGCGATACCTTATTTTTCACAAACGGTAGGTTTGATTTTAAATTCTAAACATTTTAAAAATAATTTTATGAAATTGAAAATATATTTTTCGATAACAGTATTGCTTTGCCTAAATTTTAAAGTATTTAGCCAAACAGACCCTTTAAGACAAAAACTAGATTTAATTTATCAGCAACTTGATAAATCACAAATTACATCAGGGTATCTTAAAGAATACGGGAGTCAATTTTTACCCATTCATAGGTTTAATGGCTTACTTACAGATAGTAATACTATAAATAACTTAGATGTTTTTCGTACGGCTTACTGCGATTTAATTACAGCTAAATTACCTGCTTCTACAGTTGTTATAAATCCACAAGCTAGGCTTACACTCTATACCACACTAAAGCCATTGCCACAAGTAAATAATGAAATAGCTACTGTAGCCAGAAATAATATTTCTACTATAGCCTTGCTATATTGCAAATATGCATCTTTAAAACCTACGGCAATTACTGAAAATTTACTTACAATAAGCAATCAACAATTTTGGGATGTTCCTAACAGAACCGCTAGTCCTTATGTTCTTAATACTTTATTTGTAGCAGCAGCTATAAAAACAACATTTAAAAATACGGTAAGTTTAAAATTAGATACCGCATTTTTTTATAGAAATACAAATACCACCGTTACCAATGCGTATATAGATTTTAAAGATGGCAATGGGTTTATACCACTTACCACTAGCGGTATAAGCAAAACATATAACGATAGTACTGGAAGCAAACCAATAATTATTAAAGCAATTCTTTCTGATGGTAATACCGTGCAGTGCAATAGTAGTGTATTTGTAAAAGTTACCAGTAGTATGGCATATAGGTATAGCAATACTGACTCTATTGCTATTACCATTGCTGTACCTACGCTGCCAGTAGATAGCCTAAGTGGCGATAGTATGCAAATACGCTATAGTGTAATAAACACTACGAGAAATCAAACCATACATCGTATTCGCAAACCATTGATATATGTAGAGGGATATGACCCAAGTGGTAATTACGATATTGATGATTTAATAAGTACAAATCCTATTGTTCCAGGAGAATGGATATCGTTAGCCGCAACTTATAATTTTATTGATAGCTTAGATAACAGAGCAGGTTATGATTTAATTTTTGTAAACTATAATACACTACGTAGTTTTGAAGATAATTTTAAAATGCTAAGGAGGGTAATAGAATGGGCAAATGCACAAAAACTTGGCGCAGGTAGTACAGAGCAAAATGTAGTGCTTGGAGTAAGTGCTGGCGGTTTACTTGCACGTTACACACTTGCAAGAATGACAAAACAACTTGGCTCAGCAAGTACACAAACAAGATTGTTACTTACTATGGATAGCCCCCACCAAGGAGCAAATGTGCCATTAGCATTGCAGCATTTTTTATACGATTTAGGGGAGCAAAAAGTACTTGGTGTTTCTATAAAAGATAATGTAGCTGATTTGAAAAATTTTATAAACTTAAACAATGCACCTGCCACTGCGCAATTGCTTAGAGCTAGGGTTGTAGATGCTAATGGATCGGTGCAGTTTAATACATTTTTAAATAATGGAGATACAGCAAGTCCTTACCAAAGTATGGTTAGGTTTAGAGCAACAGATCCACAGCCTACTTATTCATTTGAGGCTGTAGCACAAGGCAGTCAATGTGGTATCACTGTAACCACACCAAATGCTACATTTGCAGAGCAAGATGCTCCCTTTGCAGTGTTAAAGTCCTTTATTGGTTATGGTACTCAATATAGATTAAAAACCACTTTGAAGGCATTGCCAGATGATGGAGTAATTCCAATTGAATATTTTAAATATGAAAAGCAAGTAAGTTTTTTGGGTTATGGATTTGGGTGGACTACGTTAAATGAATACACAAGATATAACCCTGCGAATTTTACAAAATGGGATGCTGTTCCAGGGGGTACACAAAGTATAACTGGTAGAACAAGCGGGTCATTATCTACAGGTTTACAACCAATACCACTCACAAAAAATTGGTTCGTAAATATATGGCTTAGCCTTTTTGTAGGAGTTAATTCTGGAGGTAGTTTAAACATACCGAATGATTTATTTTCATTTGTTAGTACTACAAGTGCATTAGATGCTACTCCAAGTTTATCGCCTTATACAACTTTTAATTTTGCACAAAATGGTAATGCAAATACAGCTGCCAACAGATATATTTCTCAAGAACGTATAACTGGAACTAGTTTTTATAATGAAAATCATACAAATTATACAGCACGTAATGCAAGATGGATATTTAATGAAATGGAGCATCCATTAAATCCAATACCTTTTGGTTGCAACGATTTTTGTATAGCAGATATCTCAGGTCCAGTTAGCTTTTGTACAACAGCAACCTATTCCTATGTGCTTCCTGCTGGAGCTGTAGTTGCATGGCAGGTGTATAACATAACTCCTGCGGGTTCAGTTACATTCCAAATAAATCCAAATAATACAATAACCCTAACAAGAGTAAATAATGGCAGTGCCACATTAGTAGCAAATATTACTAATAGTACTTGTTTTGCAGGGAGTACAACCTCCTTTCAAAAAAATATCATTTTTGGTGGTGGTTATGATGGTTATTATACTACTAGTTTGAGTAGTACGCCTATTCCAATTTTGCAAGGTGGGTCGTCTCATTATATTTATACGTCTCGTGGCCAAAGTGTTACCATTAATTTACAACTTACTAATTTGACAAATATTAGCAACTTAAGATGGCTAGCAAATAATAATGGCTCGTATGGTGGCGGCAGTAGTTTTACACTTACAGCAACTTCCAGTACATATTGTTATAGTAGCAATAATATTTCTGCATTGCTCACTGGTAATAGCCTTTGTGGTGACATAAATAGTATATACTCCTTCAGTTTATTTACCTTGTATTGTAGAGGAACAAATATTGCTGATTCAA
>JAYSOC010000364.1:0-3875 GCA_043723285.1 Ferruginibacter sp.
AAATTTGTAGAAGGCATGGGAGATTTTAGTGGCCGCTATGTAAAAAATTACAAAGACGAAAAAGATTATGTGGATGTAAACGTGGATATTTCTGTAAAATTAAAATACGAAAACCGTGCTTTTAAAGTAGAAAAATACGAACACAGTTACCCGCATTGTTGGCGTACCGATAAACCCATTATTTATTATCCGCTAGATGCTTGGTTTATAAAAACGACTGCAGCAAAAGATAAAATGGTGGAGCTAAACAAAACCATTAATTGGAAACCTGCAAGCACTGGCACAGGGCGTTTTGGAAATTGGTTGGAGAACATGGTGGATTGGAACCTCAGCCGTAGCCGCTTTTGGGGAACACCATTGCCAATTTGGAAAACGGAAGATGGAGAAGAAGAGATGTGTATTGGTACTATTAATGAATTGAAACAAAAAATTGAAGAAGCTAATAATTTTTATTTAAGCGAAGAAAGGGTAAATAATTTTGATGTAGAAAGAGAAATATTTTTTGCGAAGAAAGCTATGGATTTTATTCTTACTTCAAATAAAGATGTAGAAAATGCTGTTTGCAGAACCGATATTGACGGAAACTTTATTCATTTTTTATGGGGAGAAGAAGGAAATGCTGAAAATGATTTTAAGAAGGGTTATGGCATATCAAAAATTATTGCTAAAAGAAAAAAAGAAGGACACGAAGCCACAGAAATATTGCATAAAATAGCAGAGGTTTTAGCAGTAGGAAAAATCAATAGGATTTTTGGACCAGAAAAAAATAGAAGAATAGAGTTAGAATACGAAAATCATATTGCGTTTGTAAACGAGTATCAAAATGAAGCCAAATACAATTGGTTGCTAACAGGCTTTAAAAGAAAAAGTGAAACTGATGTAATCGATGAGGTTAGTGACCCATTCGATTCTACGCAAATCAACCCTACGCATAGTCGTGAAGATTTGGGAGCAGTTTCAGATGCAAATGTAAAATATATTTTTATACATCCAATATTTAGATTTAACACTACAGATTTACATAAACCTTATGTGGATGATATTTTCTTGGTTTCGCCTAAAGGGAAATTAATGAAGCGTGTGCCAGATCTAATTGACGTATGGTTCGACAGCGGCGCAATGCCATACGCACAATGGGGTTTACCAGATGCAAGCAGCAATGAATATGGCGAACTAAGCACAGAAAACTTTTGGAAATATCATGCAAAAGATAAAAATTCCGAATTGTTTGGGGGCGTAGAAAATGCAGCTTTTCCTGCAGATTTTATTTGCGAAGGTGTGGATCAAACTCGTGGTTGGTTTTATACATTGCATGCATTAGGCAGTTTATTGTTTGGCAGTGTTGCATACAAAACTGTAGTAAGTAATGGCTTGGTGCTAGATAAGAACGGAGTTAAAATGAGTAAGCGTTTAGGCAATATTGTTGACCCTTTTGCTACTATTAATTCTTATGGTGCAGATGCTACTCGTTGGTATTTGATAACAAATGCAAGCCCATGGGATAGTTTAAAATTTGATGAAGCAGGCATACAAGAAATACAACGCAAATTTTTTGGTACACTCTATAATACCTACCAGTTTTTTGCACTGTATGCTAATGTAGATTCGTTTACGTTTAAAGAAAAATACATTCCTTTAAATGAAAGACCTGAGATAGACCAATGGATTTTATCTTCATTAAATAGTTTGATAAAAGATGTAACAGAAAATTTTGATGCATATGAGCCAACACAAGCAGGCAGGGCAATTGAAGAATTTGTAGATAGTTTATTAAGTAATTGGTATGTGCGTTTATGTCGCCGCCGTTTTTGGAAAGGCGAATATGAGCATGATAAAATAGCGGCATATCAAACCTTGTATGAGTGTTTGGAAACCATCAGCAGATTGATAGCACCAATAGCACCATTTTTTGCAGATTGGTTATACAGCAACTTAAATAACATTACTAGCAGAATGGAAGATGCTTCTGTTCATCATAGTTTGTACCCAGTTTATAATCCAACTGTAATAAATACATCTTTAGAAAAAAGAATGCAGTTGGCTCAAGATGCTTCTTCTTTGGTATTATCGCTTCGCAAAAAGGTAAACATAAAAGTGCGCCAACCACTACAAAAAATACTTATACCAGCGCAGGATGCAGAAATGGTTGCTAATATAAAGTTGGTAGAAGATATTATTAAAACCGAAACTAATATCAAAGAAATAGAAATATTGGCGGCCGATAATGATTTTATTCGCAAAAAGGCAAAGGCCAATTTTAAAACCTTAGGAAAGCGCCTTGGTGCAAAAATGAAATGGGCAGCTACTGAAATAGAGAAAATGGATGATGCCACAATTGCAAAAGTACAAGATGGCAATTATTTATTAAAAGACGAAACAATAGCGAAGGATGACGAACAAATAGTTATAAATGCTGAAGATATTGACGTAATTACTGATGAAATACCTGGTTATGAAATTGCATCTAAAGGAACTTTAACTGTGGCATTGGATATTACCATTACTGATGAATTGCAAAAAGAAGGAAATGCACGAGAGTTTGTAAATAAGCTACAAACAATTAGAAAAGAGAGTGGTTTTGAGCTAACTGACCGTATTTCAGTGCAAATAGCCGAAAATGATAGTTTAAAGGCATCAATAATGGAATATAAAGCGTACATTTGCGCCGAAATATTAGCGGATTCTATTGACTTTTTACCCCAAATAGTTGATGGAATGCAAGTTGAGGTAAATGAATCTACATTAACAATGAATGTTTTAAAAAAGTAAAGCATAGTTATTATGGCGACTAAAAAACCAGCTGCAAAAGTAGCAGCAAAAAAGCCGGCAGCTAAAAAAGCCGCACCAGTAGCAAAAAAAGCAACCCCTGCTAAAAAAGTTGTAGCTGCAAAAAAAGTTGTGCCTGCAAAAAAAGTTGCAAGTAAACCTGTGGCAAAAGCTGTTGTTAAAAAACCTGCTCCCAAAAAAGTTGTAGCTGCAAAAAAAGTAGCAAAACCTGTAGCAAAACCTGTGGCAAAAGCACCAGCGAAACAAATTAAAAAAGTGGCAGCGAAGCCTGTAGCAAAAAAAGTAGTTGCTACAAAAACTCAAACAAAACCATTGGCAAAAAAGATAGAAACCAAAAAGGTAGTTGCTAAGGCAGCGCCAGTAAAAGAAGCTAAGCCAGATCATCAAAAAGCATTGGCAAAAGCTGTAGCTGCAAAAAAAGTAGAAGACAAAGCGAAAGCAGCAAAGGCAGCTCCGGCAAAACCTGAGGTAAAAAAACCTTTGGTAATGCCAAAAATAAATACCAAAACATCTCGTAAATATGAACCAGATTTTACAAAATCTGTTTTAGATAAAGCACCAGTAGATCCTGGGGCATCTATTGTAATGTACAGCGATTCTGATTTAATGGAGTTTAAAGAATTAATACAACGCAAATTGGGTTCTGCTAAAAAGGAATTGTCTTATTTGCAAGGTTTAATTACTCGCAAAGATGATATGGGTGGCGATGAAGGAGATGGACGTTATATGACAATGGAAGATGGTAGTTTAAGTATGGAAAGAGAACAGCTGAGCCAAATGGCAAGTCGCCAAATAACTTTTGTAGATCATTTAGAAAAAGCATTGATGCGTATTGAAAATAAAACCTACGGAGTTTGCAGAATAACTGGCAAACTGATAGATAAAGCAAGATTGCGTGCAGTACCACATGCTACATTGAGCATAGAAGCAAAAATGGGAGTAGGTAGATAATAATGTAATAAAATTTGTAAAAAGGAGAGTGCGAAAGTGGAGGGCACTGAAAAAGTAGTTGTTTTTAAAAAGAGGCTGTTTTCATTCAAGAAAACAGCCTCTTTTCTTTGGCACATTCGGGTAGGTGATGGATAGCA
>JAYSOC010000365.1:0-1533 GCA_043723285.1 Ferruginibacter sp.
TGGCGGCCAAGGTATTCATTGGAGTGAAATTGACGTGGATATTTCAGTAAAAAATTTTTTGGATTAGTCTTTATAAATCATTTTATCAAATTTTATTAGGCATTGCTTTAACTTGCATTCAATCTCATATGCAAGTATCGCTCACCATCATCAAATATCCCAATCGATTTATTCCAATTGCTTTTTTTGCAATGGCTTTACACCGTTTACCATTGTGGAGAAATAAAAACATTTCTTTTTATAAATTGATGGGTACTGGGAAAAATGGAACGTTTGATAAGCGACCCGATTTTAACCAATGGGCAATAATGGCGGCACATATAGCCGAAATAAGGGACACAAATATTGAAAACCTTTACGGCAAATTTATTGCGAAATGGTTTCGTATCTTTAAATGCGAAGTAAAAACATACTTACTCGAACCTATTGAAGGCCACGGAACATGGGATAATAAAAAACCATTCGGTATATTGCCAGCAAAATCTGATTACGAAGGAAAAATAGCGGTACTTACTCGTGCTACCATTAAATTGAATAAATTAAAATACTTTTGGCAAAACGTAGCACCTGTTGCTGAGAAAATGAATACGGCTAAAGGTTTTTTAACTTCATACGGCGTTGGAGAAATACCTTGGATAAAACAAGCTACTTTCAGCATTTGGGAAAGTAAAGAAGACATGAAAAACTTTGCATATGGCATGAAGGAACATGCAGAAGTAATAAAAAAAACAAGGCAACAAAAATGGTATAGTGAGGATATGTTTACGAGGTTTAAGGTGGTAGAAGGTTGAAGGTTCAAAGTTGAAAGTTGTTGAAAATAGTTGAAGGGTTGAATATGGTTTAAAAGGTTAGAAGGTTTAGGAGTTTAGTTATATACAGGTTCCCAATTTTGTGAGCAATCTAAATTTCTAAACCTACTAAACTCCAACTTTGTAACGCAACAAAGCCGTACTAATTACTAAACGATTATTAAAATGAATTTATGAAAAATATTAAGTTAATAGAAGTGCCATCGGAAATTGGTGCTGGCACACGTGGTGCTAGTTTAGGTATAGATGCCATTAAGATTGCTGCACTAGATTTTATGAGTAATTTCTTTGTGCATTTTCCCTCGGAGAAAGTAGAGGTAGAAAATAATTTATTGTTTGAG
The DNA here is from genome assembly GCA_043723285.1 of Ferruginibacter sp. Lineage (GTDB taxonomy): Bacteria > Bacteroidota > Bacteroidia > Chitinophagales > Chitinophagaceae > Ferruginibacter. The sequence goes on from JAYSOC010000365.1 coordinate 1,151, forward strand.
CCGATAAAATCGCCGTACGCAAAACGAATACATGGTATAGTAAATATGTACGAGAAAGTGAGCAAAGCAGTATGCGAAACAATAAAAGGAAACTTTTTTCCTGTTGTATTGAGCGGCGATCATAGCAATGCAGGTGGCACAATTGCAGGAATAAAAATGGCAAAGCCAAAAAGTAAACTTGGTGTAATTTGGATAGATGCCCATGCCGATTTACATACGCCCTACACCACTCCATCGGGTAATATGCATGGTATGCCATTATCGACGGCAATTGCGGAAGACAATCAAGAAAGTGCTGCACATGAAGTAGATGAAAAAACCGCCGCTATGTGGAATCAATTAAAAGCCATTGGTAAAATTTCTCAAAAAGTATTACCAGAAGA
>JAYSOC010000366.1:0-9806 GCA_043723285.1 Ferruginibacter sp.
TTATAATTAAGTAACGCATAATGATTATTTATACCCAAATTTAATGATAGAAAACGTAAAAACGATTTAAAATTTTAGCTTTGCGGCTATATTAACAAAAATTACTACAGAAACTATAGATGAGCATTACCGAAGAAACCATATTAAGAAAGGAAATATTGAACTGCACCGATGCTAATTTTGAAGCATTGGTATTGAAAGTATTTAATTTTCAATATTTATATAATGACATGTATAAAAGTTATTGCAATCTGCTTCGCATAAACCCAGCACAAATAACTTCAATAGAAAAAATACCATATTTACCCATACAATTTTTTAAAAACAAAGTAATAAAAACAACTCATTTTACCGAAGAAATTATTTTTGAAAGTAGCGGCACTACAGGCTCAATAAACAGCAAACACTTTGTAAAAGAAAAAGCCTTATACGAAGAAAGCTATTTAAAAACATTTAGGCAATTTTATGGTAATGAGCAGAATTATTGCATAATCGGTTTACTTCCTTCCTATTTGGAAAGACAAGGTTCTTCGCTTGTTTATATGGTAGCTGATTTAATAAAAAAATCGGCCCATAAAGCAAGTGGTTTTTATTTGTATGATTACGAAAAATTAAATGCTGTCTTATTAGAAAATGAAGCGATAAAGCAACCAACCATTTTAATTGGCGTTACATATGCTTTAATAGATTTTGCAGAAAAAAATAGTATGGAATTGCACCATACAATCATAATGGAAACTGGTGGCATGAAAGGCAGACGAGAAGAACTTACCAGAAAAGAAGTACACCACATCTTATCATCGAAACTCGGTGTAGAAAAAATACACTCGGAGTACGGAATGACAGAATTATTATCGCAAGCATATTCTAAAGAAAAGGGCATTTTTTATTGCCCACCATTTATGCGTGTATTGGTGCGTAACGAAGAAGATCCGTTTGATATTTGCAGCACCGTAAACACAAAAAATATATTTGAAAGCGGTGGCATTAATATTATTGACCTAGCAAATTTATATAGCTGTTCATTTATTGCAACGGATGATATGGGTAAGATTTATGCCGATAAAAGTTTTGAAATACTAGGAAGATTAGAAAATAGTGATGTAAGAGGATGTGGTTTGATGATAATGTAATAAGCCAAAAGCCTTTACTGTTATAGCTTTCAGAGAAATTGAAAAACTAATTATAAAAAAAAGCAAAAAAGTTTGACTAAATACCTTTTTGCCCTTATTTTTGCATCCCAATCGTAAGAAAGGAATGGAAGAATTGGTAGCTCAGTTGGTAGAGCAATACACTTTTAATGTATGGGCCCTGGGTTCGAGTCCCAGCCAGTTCACTAGATAACATTTATAAAAAACCTTTGTGGTGGCTACTTTTAGCCGCCACTTTGCATTTAAGGGAGGCACTCCCCCATATTTTTAACCGCAATAAGTGGCAATTTGTAGCAATAAATAGAAGTTTTTTTGTTACCATTTTTGTTACCGCATTGTTACCAAATTAAAAAGATATGGCAAACATTTCAATCGTTCCGTTTATTCGAGCCAGCAGAGCAGCAGTACCTGGCAATTGTAGAATTTCCATTAAAGTATATATTGGAAATAAAATTGCACATTCTGAAACGCTAAATCATAAAATTGATTCGGCATATTGGGATACAGAAAAACATCTGGTAAAAACTGCAGCTGTAAATAGTTCAATGCTCAATTCTTTAATTAAAAAAAGAGTAGCAGAACTAGAAGCTCAATTTTTAGAAAGCGAATTAATGGGTTTTAAAGTTACCAAGGCACGAATAAAAAAAGCATGCAAAGGTGAAAAATCAACCAAAGATTATGTGGCATTTTGCAATGAAACTATTCCTGTAAAATACCCATTAAAAAAACAATTTGAAACTAGAAGGCAGCATTATGGAGAAATTACAAAACTTCAATGTTTCAGAAAGCATGTGAGTTTTGCAGATATTGATTATAAATTTTTAAGCGAATACAAAGCATGGATGATTAAGGAAAGGAATAATCAACCTAATACTGTTTGGAAGAGTTTTAAGGCCATGAATGCAATGCTAAATGAATCCATTCGAATAGGAGGATACATTAATGAAAATCCTTTTAAAGAATTTAATAGAGGAAGGTACAAACAAGGTAATAGGAAATTTTTAGAAATATCAGATTGCGACAAAATACATGCATTACTCCAGACAGATATTCCGGAGCGGCTTCGGTTGGTAGGAATTTATTATTTATTTATGTGTTATACCGGCTTTCGTTTTCAAGATGCACTTCATTTTTTCAACTATGAAAAGCATGTAATCGATAATGAAAGGATTGTTATTGAAACTCAAAAAGCAGATGAATATGTTAATATTAAAATTCATAAAAGATTAAGAGAAGTACTGGAGGGAATAAAAAACCACCCTTTAAAAATTAGCAATAAAGAATTTAATAGTTACACCAAGGTACTTGCAACGATGTCAAAAATAGATATTGCAATTACAGCACATACTGGGCGGCATACTTTCGGCGCCACGTTAGCTCAATTGGATATACCAATTGAGAGAGCTCAAAAGTTACTAGGCCATAGAGATATTGAAAGTACTAAAATTTATTACCACATTAAAAATAAGAGCTTGGATACCGAAATGGATAAATGGGATAGTTTGTGACTTAAACAAAAAAAATGTAAGGATACAAGTAAAAAGTTGTGTAAACTTACATAAGTGCAATGTTTGTAAATGAGGTAGTTGAGGCAAAAAATAAAAAGTCATGTAATTATACATGACTTTTTAAACAAAAAATTTGTACGGTTACAAATTAATTTATACCCACCTACTTATTCGATAGGTAGCTCTATAACTTCGTTTCTTTCGATAAACACCGTCACCGTCTCTTGACCCTGCTTCGTTTGTGTTACCCTCTACTGAGCTGTAAACGCTTTTATTTATAGCATAGTCAAAAAAGTAAGTGTGTGCTATTCTTCGCAATCGTGGAAACCATAATACGCCAACATCACCTGGTTGTGGTTGTTTTAAAAAATTCCTACCATCGTACACTACATTATTAGCATTAAATGCCGTTGGCGACCATCCAGTAATTGGTGGTGAATAACCTGCTTGTAAAAATGACCATTTAACAAAAGCTGCACACCAAGGATTACCCTTACCTAATCCTACCGATTGTAAATAAGTTTCAACCATGGTACCATCATTATTGCCTGTGAGTTCTCTTACCCCTAGCTGTGATGTGTAAATTGATTGTAAACTTTTACTTTTTTCTATTTGTGTTATTGCCTTTTGTTTGACGGTTATCGGAGGGTTGGCATACCCTACGCTAAAGGCGAAAGCTGTAATCAGCAATACCGATAGTATTTGTTTGAATCGCATAATATTTTAAACTAATATTTTAAAAATTGAAATGATAGCAAGAAAGAATAAGAAAAAAACGGATAATGAAATTATTGTTTTTGTATACTTATCCATGTTGCGAAATTCGCTTCTTCCTGTAAGTCCGTACAACCATTTATGTATATCTCTAAAAGTAAAGTACAATCCCCACACAGCGGCATTGGTAGCACCAATTACTACGGCTGTAGCTAAGAATAGAGGTTGAATGAATGCTATGTCATACGAACCTGTACCAAGCCCCCCAATAGACTGCAAGAAATAACCTGCAAAAACAAATAATGCAAAAGCTAATGGCAAAGCCCAAAGGCCGTCAAATTTTTCTAAGAATTTTTTCATGGTTTTATAATTTTTAAAATTGCTCCACGAATGGAAAAATGATTAATGTTTGAAAGTAATATAACGCCACCACCGCACAAGCCTAATATTTGCCAAAAAGAAAGTACACTTGTTTTGCTTTTTTTATCTATGGATTGCATAACAACTTTTAGGCTATCAATTGACTTTTTCCAACTGCTGTCGGTAGATTTATAATAATTGTTTTTATTAATAGTGCCACCTTCTTTTATTATTGTTTTGTAGATAGTTGTATCGTTGCTTATATAAGTGTCTTTAAACCACGTTTGAGCTTCAGTAGCTCCACTTTCTTTTTTACTTACTGTACCGCTATCTTGTTTAACTACATGCGTCGTATCAGCAGATATTTTAGTTACGTGCCTATTTACTTTACAGCTTTGCAGTAAAAAAATCGTAGCTAATACGCCAGTAATAAGAAAAATAATAAATAAAGCAATTGCTCTTGGTGTTTTCATTTGTAGCTTACTTTTAAATTATTAATTTCCTTTTTTAATTCCTTATTTTCTTTCTTCAGCTCATCAACAATAACACGAAGCTCTGCAACTTCTTTTTTAAATTCAATGGCTGTAGCTTTCCATAGTTCTGCAACTTCTTTAATAGTTGTTGTTTCAATGTGTTCAATTTCTGCTTCTGCTTTTTCAACATCCACATCTTGTTTTCTTTTTGTAAATAAGTAGACAAGAACTGCTGGAATTATTGTAAGCAAAATTTGAGGGATATATTGTGTCATAGGTTTTGGTTAAAAATAAAAACGGCGATACTTTGTTAATCTGACTCCTAAGAGCCCGTACAAATTTCAAAACAACCCATCAACGCAAATACTCCGGGCTGTTTCACAGATAATGTTTCATCTTTCGACCCGCAGTACCACCGTTTTTATCGTTTATTTTCTTAAATAAGCATTGTGCACTCTAGCCCTCCAGCCATATATTTGTCCTAAATACTCTGGAATAGTTCCTTCTTGCGGTCCTTTTCCATGTAAAAAATCTAAGTAAAAAACAAATGTTTCACTCATTTGTCCAAATATTTTAGGGCATTTTCCGTTTGTAGGTGTATATTCTGGGTTATCAATTGCGATAGCCAATTTAAATGGTAGCACTTTTAATTTTCTATTGAAACCTTGTCTTACACCATTAGCATTAATGTAGCTATTATTTCTGTTTTGCTTTTTTTGTCCTAAAAATCTAATTCCTTGTTGAACTTCATACCCATCCCCACCTATTAATGTCATAGGAAAACGAAAACCAAAACCATCAGCATCAATATTTATTACATACATCTGAGGGTCTAAACCAATTAGATTTGTTTTTTTGTATGCGCCATTTGCATTAAAAGCCCATTCAGTAATTCTATTTACAGGCACTCCGCTAACTGGGACATCTGGAGTTCCTCCAGGAGCTGTTCCTCCTTGGTCTAAATCTCCTGCAAAATCATGTTTTCCAGCAAACCATGCACTACCAACATACTTAATTCCATTCATGTGGCTTGGGTGTTTAAATCCTCTCTTACGACCTTTATTAGCTTTTCCTTTCCATCTAAATAAAAAATACTCAGGATTGTGGTTTAAAAAAGTTTCATTGCATGGTAAATAATGAGCATGAATTTCAGATATACGAAAAGTCGGGTTAGTTACATAACCTATGTTTCTAACTGTTATAATAGGAGTAGGAATATTGATACTTTGTTCCCCTCCTAAACTATCTGCATCAACTAAAACCGTTGATGTAGCTTCAGGCTGAGACAAGTCATGCACCATAACTTTTAGTTTGTTAGGTTGCCCGTTATTAGGTATATCAAATACTGTATTGCTCATTTATTAGAAGTTAAAATAAACAGCTCAGTTTATTAAAAAAAATGAGCTGTTTATGATTAAACATTGGGAATTTACTTGAAAGCTATTGCAACCAATACCTAAAAGTTTGGGCACGTAAACACACTTTCAATAGTTGCTATTGGAAATTTTTTAGGCAAATTTTTAGAGATAACTTCACAAACCACATTCCATACTATCTCTTCCTCCAAATCATCTGCTGTAGGGTCGCTAGCAATTATAGATGCAGGTTTGTCATAAATATGCACCAACGAGCTTGTACGGTAAAATGGTACTAAATCCGTTCTATCACTAATCTCATTGTAAAAATGATAATTTGCTAAATAATCAGGATCGTTAAAACTCAATTTTTGCAAACGTGGGCCATAACTCTTAGGACGGTCGCCATACCCTTTTAATTCTTTAGGCGTACCAGGATCAGCAGAACCCGAAGTTTTAGGTATCATTATAATATTACCAGCCGCAATACCTGCATTCCAAAGTGCTTGAGATGTTGGATTAACAAGCAAAGCAGCCAAACCTGCTTGTTTAATAAATCCGCTAGACCTAGTCCTTGCGAATTCTCTGTCCGTTCCATCTGGGCAGTCGCTGCATACATGTACAGCATCTGAACCTCCACAACCATAAGTAGCTGCGTAGCTATTCATCATTAAACGTGGTCTAGTATTCATTTTTTAAAATTTTTAAATTGTTATTTAATCACACAAACATTTGTCAATACAATGTTGTGAAAACACCAGCTCTATTTTATAGCGAATGAGAAACATACTCATTTGCTCTGTTAAAAAAAGAGCTGATTGGGGATACTCCTGTTTAAAAACTTGTAGAGCATCCATGTTACTTGCTATAGGAGTTATTGTGCAGTTATTTATTTTTAAATCTGCTAACAATTCCCTGCTTATTTTTTGTGGCATTCCAAAAATAAAAAGCGGTTCTAAAACATCTTTTGTTTTACCCGTTATTTTACCATTGGTTATAACCAGCATTGCAACCTCTGTTACCGATTTTATAAAATTATCGTCTCCAAAACTCTTTTTTTCGTAGCTATATGCTTTTGAAATTAACTTGTGGTAGGTTTGAATAGCTAGCTTGCTATCGGGAGTAATGAAATTAATTTTACCATCTGCTTCAGCCGTTGCAGGTAATGCCTCCAGTTTATTTACATCTTTAGAGCCTTTTATACTTCTTTGTACAATGCTACTAAGCCCGTGAAATATTGCTGGCTGCAATTTTTGTTTGTTCAAAGAACCTGCCTTTAATTGTTCATCAATAAATTTTATTATTTGATTTAAAAAAGACATTTCAATTATTTTTTAAGTACTCTGGTAAAAAATCCTGTGCTGTTTTAATAGCCAATTCTTTTTCTTCGGTAGTAAGTTTTGTAAGTATTTTTTTCTTGTAAGTAGCTTCTACGTAATCTGCTTTTTTTCTATTATCAGGGTTCAAATAACCAATTCCATAACCATTGCCTGAAGGCACAACATTTAAATCATTTTCCATTTGCCGGGTCAAAGAAATAACCACTTTAGTATCTGCTGTACGGTTGTAAACTTTTCTATTTTTACCAACTTTATCTTCTCCAGTAAATACGCCTGTTTTTTTATCTAAACGAATTGTTCTGTCTGAATAAACACCAGCATCTCCTTTAGCTTCCGATTTTTTAGATTTGTAATTTCCCTGCTTATCTTTTTTAGCATCTATGTAGTTACCTGTTCTTACAACCATATACTCCTTAGAGTAATTACCAATTTGACCACCACTACTATCTTTTCCATCTATATGCACTCTACGTTTAAGCTCTGGCAATACTGCTAATGCAACTGTTCTAAGAATAGCATCAGGGTTATTTTGCAATGCTTGTATTTGCTCTAGTTTTGCTTTTACAATTACAGATAAATTTGTACTTACTTTTATCATGGCGTTTGCATTGTCCACCTTACACTATCATTACATTGAAGACAACCTTTTACACAGTCACTATCGCTTGGGTTTATACTTTGTATAGCATCATTTAAAGCCGTTTCATACTCCGAAAAAAACTCTTGTTTTAGTTGCTCTGCTTTGTCTAAATCAATGGTAGTATAGCGACTCATTTCATCAGTGCTGGTACGCTCAATCATTAATTCAACGCCATGTAAATACCAAAGGGCAACATCAAACAAATCCTTTTTTTCGCAAACCAAACATTCTACCACTACCTTATCTGTTAGCTTGTAGCATTTGTTTAATTTTGCTTTTACTGCAATTTCAAAGCGCTTCATTGAGCGTAAAACCACATCATTCCAAAGACCTATAAATGTTTCTTGTTCATCATTAGCCAAAGCGTCTATCATTTCTAACGTAACACCTGGCAAAGAATTAATATAAAGTTGTGGAGCTACTGAGTAAGTAACACCACAACCTTTTATACCAATTCTATCAGATAAACAATTCATTTAATTAAACGTTAGTTGCAGTGTACAATAATGTACCATTTACACCATTCAAACGATCAGTAGGTGCATAAGCATCATTAGGAATAAATACAGACTGATAAGCACAACTAAGTATTACATTCCATCCACGACCTAATGCTACAGATACACCACCAATAACCTCTGTACTTGGGCATGTTCTGTATGTAAGCTGAACATCAAATTCAAAACCTGTCATACTACCTTGACCCAAAGTATCAGTGATTGGCAAAGTCATTGTCATAAAGTAATCACTACCTTTTTGACCTGCTTTGATACCACGGAAACGGCAAGTATTTACAAACTGTACTGCATCTTTTTCAATTAATGCAAATCGATTTGCACCGCCCCAAGCTGTTTCTGTACCTTCGTCATAGTAGTATTTAGGCAATGCTAATTGAGAGGTATTTACACCGCTTTGATTAGCACTTATTGCACCTGCCAAATGTTGGATGTAATAATTATCGATTAAGCCACTACCAATAATACAAGCATCTTGAACTTTTATTAAGTTTTTTCTACCATCGGCCATAACTTTCGTCATGCCTTGGTTAAGTGGATTAGTGGATGCTGCTAAAATGAAGTTTACAGCTGATGCAGTATTTAAGCCAGTAACAACATTCTTACCAAAATTTGCAGCTTGGTAAGCCAACAAATCATCATTAATGTCGCCAAACAAACCATTAGCCCAATGAATAATTGTTTCGTACACTTCCTTCATCACGGTTGTTTGCCCCATCCTAGTTGGGCTCAAAGCATCTTCGTAAAACTTTGCAATTAAATCATCTTCAAAAGCAAAGCCTAAAGCTCTAAAACTTGTAGCAGGTACTATAGCTGTTTTAAAAGCTGGTTGTACTTGTACAGAACAATCATCTGTTGTTACAGATTTGCCTTTAACGCCACGCTGGCGGTAACGAATTTCTACGTTACGCATGTATCCACTACCATCATCTTTTGCGGTAGAGATAACATCGGGTTTATTATTCCCTAATAAATATTGTAAATAGCCAGGAGTATCTACTTTAGTAATCGGAGCGGCGCCACGAAATACCTCAGCAGAAGTCATTACAAGTGCTTTCGCAAGTCCTTTGCCTTCCATCGTAGTAAAATTGAAAAATTGTAAAAAAAGTATTGAACCTTATTACATAGTTGCTAATTGAGCTTCTAACTCAGCGACAATTTTTGCATTGCCGTTAGCAGTTTGTGTAGTAGTAGTTCCGCCTGATGCTTGAGTTTGTTGTTGAGTAGCATCGTTAATTTTCAACAACTTGTTTTGTGCTAGCGCACCGTCTATGAAAGTATTTGGCTCGTAAGCCACGTTGTCTTTTGGATTGTATGCAGCTGTACCGTCTTTAGTAACTATTTCTAGTTGTCCGTTTTCGTTACGCTTTATGCTAAATCCGTTTTTTGTAAGCTCGTTTTGAACCGCTCCTAAAGCTGTAGAAAGTTTAAGATTAGTATCCATTTCAGCAGGGAAAATATAACTTTTGCCGCTAAGTATTGTTTTAAGTTCAAACGTTGTTAAATCGTTTTCCCTTGTATTTTTAAATTCATTTTCTTTGCTAACTAAACTGTCTTTTAGTTCTTTCAACTGCTTGTTATACTCAGCTTCTTTTTTGGTAAATTCATCAGCAGTTTGCTTGTTAGTACCACCAGCTTTTTTACCAGCTTCATTTGCTAGTTTAGTTACAATTGCAATTTTTTCGTAAGTATTTTTATTACTTAAAAAATCTTCACTTGGTTGTAAACCTAAATCAATAATCAAATTATC
>JAYSOC010000367.1:0-3860 GCA_043723285.1 Ferruginibacter sp.
CTTGGTAATTTTATTTTGTACAAATAATTTGAATTTTACGATTATCAGATTAAAATATTTAGCAGATAAAATGATGGCATTGTTTACCTACAAAAAAAAATCTTTTTTATTTATTAAAGCAATTTGCTTTATCTGTATGCTTTTGTTTTCTTTTTTTGCTACAGCACAAGCTTCTAAAAAAGTTTTAAAAGAAGTAAAACCCAACGCAAAAGAATTTGTAATCAGTTATGCAATTGTTGTAAAAGGCGATAAAATAAATGATATTGCTGAAACGTACAATGGAGGCATAAAAACAGCTTTCGTAAAAAATGATATTGTACGCCTACGTTTGGTAAGCCTTATGCGCATGCAAAGTATTTTTTACAATAATAAAAAAGGATTAAAACAAAAAAATGCTGCCATTGTAAAAGAATCGGGTAAGGGTCGGGTAAAAATGTATTTGAATACAAAAGAGTGGAAAAAATTTAACTCAAAATATGATGGCACTCGTTGCGAAATTTTTAAAGAAGATACATTAAGGATATTAGATAAACTTTGTACCAAAGCCGTTATTACCACTAAAGATAGTACAACACTTACTACTTATTTTTTACCCAATTTTAAAAGCAAAGCCCTTGTAGCAGCTGAGCCATTGTTTGCGCAAGTACCAGGTTTGGTAATGAAATATGTGTATGTAAAAGATGCCAAGTCTATTGAATATACTGCCACAAGTATAAAATTTGCGCCCATTGCAGCTTCCGTATTTTCTATACCATCAAAAGATTTGGCAACTGTAAAATATATACCAGGTGCATCTGGAAACTTGGCCGCTAATTTAAATGATGATGCAGGAGATGATGATGCTACTGAAGAAGAAGAAACAGAAATGACACCTGCGGGTGCAGTTAAATCTGATTCAATAAAAGTTAATCCGCCAAAACTAGATTCTATCAAAGTTGCGCCGCCAGCAAATCCAAAATAAAACAGAATTACTTTTATTCTTCCCACTCCCTACTTCCCACTCGCTTCTCACCATTCCCCACTCCCTACTCACCACTACCCACTCAGCCCCTACTTCTTCACTCTTGCTACCCAAGGTATTTCTTCTACATTTAATAAGTGTGCCATGTATCTACTCATCACAAAAAGATGATCGCTCAATCTATTTAAATATTTTATTACCAGCGGCTCTACAAAAATATCTTCGTCGTGTAAGTGTACACATATACGCTCTGCACGCCTACATACACAGCGTGCCACATGTAATGTAGATACGGTTGTGTGCCCACCTGGGAGAATAAAAAATTTCATGGGCGGCAATATTTCCATCATTCTATCAATATCTTTTTCCAAAAATAAAATATCATCTTCAAGCAAATCAGGAATTTTCATTAGGGGTTCTTTATCAGGATCGCATGCCAATGATGAACCAATGGTAAACAAACGGTCTTGTACTTCTTTTAATACTTCGTTGCAATGTGTATCTTTTATTAAATCGTTACATAAACCGATATGAGAATTTAATTCATCTACCGTTCCATAGCTTTCTATGCGTAGGTTGCTCTTTAATACTTTTGTACCGCCTATTAAACTAGTTTTGCCTAGGTCGCCAGTTTTTGTATAAATTTTGAAAGACATATTCAATTTGGTTGAAAGTTGTTGAAAATTGTTGAAAGGGTTGAAAAAATTGAAGGTTGTCCATTTGAAAATTGAACATTGGAAGTTCATTATTGAACATTTGTATTTTGCCTCTTACTAACTGCCCACTGCTACCTGCCTATTCAATTTATCACTTTCCACCAATCCATCTCTCAATCTAATTACTCTTTTTGCAAAGCCAGCAATATCTTCCTCGTGTGTAACCAATACAATTGTATTTCCATCATCGTGCAATTTGCCAAGTATTTCCATTATCTCATGAGATGTTTTAGAATCTAAATTACCAGTAGGTTCATCAGCCAATATTATAGCAGGATTATTTATTAAAGCACGAGCAATAGCCACACGCTGGCACTGACCTCCACTGAGTTCATTTGGTTTGTGGTGCATTCTATCTTCTAGCCTTACTTTGTGTAGTACGGCTTCTGCTCTTTCTGCTCTTTCTTTTTTACTTATACCAGCATAAATTAACGGTAGCGCTACATTTTCCGCTGCCGTTAATCTTGGCAATAAATTAAATTGTTGAAATACGAAACCAATTTCTTTGTTTCTTACTGCTGCTAGGTCATCATCTTCCATACCACTCACATCTTTTCCATTAAGGTTATAACGCCCGCCAGTAGGCGAATCTAGGCAGCCCAAAATATTCATCAGTGTGGACTTACCACTACCGCTCGGCCCCATGAGAGCTACATAATCGTTTTTATAAATATCCAGTGTTATGCCTTTTAGTACTGGCAGTTCTTGCTTGCCAAGGTAATAGCTTTTTTTAATGTTTTCTAGCTGAAGAATTTTTGATGAATCCATAATTTGTACTATTGAAAATAATTATCACAAATTTAAAGGTTTAGCGATGGAATAATATTGGGTTTTTATATGGACGGTGAAAAACCCTTTTATCCTTTTACTTAAAACAGAGAGTACACTCCTTAAATGATGGCAAAAATAAAATGTACCTCATTCCCCATTTATTACAAATTCAGTATTGTTTTTTTGATATAATAGAAATAAAAAGGTAGGTAACTGTCATTTCTTCTGTTTTTATAATCTTTAGTTAAAAGAATCCATAAATTCCCCGAAATTTCGTCAATTTTTCGGCTTTTCTCAAATCTCTTGCCAAAATCATATTTTTTGCAATTTATTTAATTTTATTTCCTACCTTTGCCGTCCTTAAAATGGCATGGTAGCGCAAGCTCTATTTTCACGATGAGGATCTTCACTAAACGTTTTAATTAATATATGTCTGCAACTAAATCAAATGCTGCTAAGCGTATCAACTTCGGAAAGGTTGAACTCATAGCGGAACAACCCGACTTGCTTGGTATCCAAATTCAGTCTTTTAAAGACTTTTTTCAGTTGGAAACCACGCCAGATAAGCGTAATGTGGAAGGCTTGTTTCGTTGTTTTAAGGATAACTTTCCAATAACAGATACCCGAAACATTTTCGTATTGGAATTTTTGGATTACTTTGTAGATCCGCCTCGTTACTCTATAGATGAGTGTATTGAGCGTGGTCTTACTTATGCCGTTCCATTAAAAGCAAAGCTTCGCCTTAGCTGTAATGATGAAGAGCATGTGGATTTTCAAACCATTGTACAAGATGTATTCTTAGGAAATATCCCGTACATGACACCACGTGGTACTTTCGTAATTAATGGTGCAGAGCGTGTGGTAGTAAGCCAGCTTCACCGTTCACCTGGTGTATTCTTTGGTCAATCTATTCACCCGAATGGTACAAAAATATTCTCTGCTCGTGTAATTCCTTTTAAAGGTGCATGGATGGAGTTTGCTACAGATATTAACAATGTAATGTTTGCTTACATTGATCGTAAGAAAAAATTCCCTGTTACTACTTTGTTACGTTCTATTGGTTTTGAAACAGATAAAGACATACTTGAATTGTTTGGTATGGCTGATGAAGTAAAAGCGGATAAGAAAAGTTTGGAAAAACAAATAGGCAAACGCCTTGCTGCTCGTGTATTGCGTACATGGGTGGAAGATTTTGTTGATGAAGATACCGGCGAAGTAGTAAGTATTGAAAGGAATGAAATCGTATTAGAAAGAGATACAGTGTTGGATGAAGGCAATATTGAAATGATTGCTGATATGGATGTTAAGAGTGTATTTGTTCAAAAGGAAGAAGTTAGTGGTGATTATGCTATCATCTATAACACTTTGAATAAAGATACTTCTAACAGTGAACTTGAAGCGGTACAACATAT
>JAYSOC010000368.1:0-1525 GCA_043723285.1 Ferruginibacter sp.
ACATATACTTTTAAACCAGAAACGGTGTTCCATTCTTTTATTGGAGTATTATCAAGATGTACAGTAATAAAAATATCGGCATTGTGTGCTTTCGCAAAATCAGCTTTTGCTTGTGGTGTTGCATACGTATCAGTTTCTCTTGTCAATATTATTTTTATATTTTCATTTTCATTAACTGCTTTTATTTTTTTTACAAGTTGTAGGGCTAAATCTTTTTCGGTTAAGCCATCTTTATTTCTTGCACCTGCGTCTGTACCACCATGCCCTGCATCTAACACTACTGTTATTTGCTTATTAGTAAGCGCATGTATATTATTTACTGGATCATTTTTCTCTTTCGGATTTTCTACATTGGTATTTATTAGATCTTCTTTATTTAGAAGGTTTACATTTTGTGTGGCTATTTCTTTTTGTACTAATTGCTTCTCTTTATATTCTTTAGCCTTTATCGTAAATGCAGCAAATACAATCACCAACAATGGCAATACCAGCAAGCGACTAATATAATTTACTCTTGGATTTTTATTTTTTGTAAGCATCATAAGTCTTCTTTTTATGGGTGAATAGAAAAAATTATTGGCAATTGTAATATTGTGTTGTGGGTATGTTGCAGCTAATATCATGCAAGCAAAAGCTTCTGTATTTCCATCTTCTACTGCACGTTTGTCTGCAATAAATTCGTGTATCATACTTAGCTCTCGTCGTATAAGCCAAAAAATTGGATTGCTCCAAAATACAATGAGCACAAGGTTTACAAACATTTTATCCCAGCTATGGTGCTCTTGTATATGCGCAAGCTCATGCTTAAATATGCGATTGCCTGCGGGGCTGTGCATGTCTATTTGTTGGTTCCAAAAAATATATTTGAAAAAGGAAAACGGAGTTCCCTTTGCGGCATCGGTATTTATAAAATGGATTTGTTCAATTTTTATTGGCACGCTCTTTTTCCACAACACAAAAATGGAAAGCAACATTTGAATAAGCATTGCAAATAAAATAATACTCACAAGCATATAAAGCAAAGGCAATATTTCGACAAGCGAAAAATTCGATTTTTGTGGTGCAGCTATTACTATTTCATCTATGTATTCATCGCTTGCAGTAACCACCTGGAGCATTTTTATTACACTTGTTTGTGGCGCTTGTTTTTCTTGAAAAATATTTATACGGCAGAGTGGGAGCGTAAGCGAAAGCCCAACTATGGCTAGCAAATAAAACCGATTGTACCCATGAAAAACTTTATTGCGAAGTGCTAACCAATAGTATCCAAAAAGCATTGCAGAGCAAATGGTAATTTTTAGTAGGTAATAAGCGAATGGTAGCATATTAAATAGTTTAGTAGCCCCTTAAATCCCCCGCAAGGGGACTTTCGAAGCCTGTGATTATTTTGATTCCTTTATTTTCGAATACTTTTTTCTTAATTTTTTATTCGTGCATTCGTGGCTTTACTATTTCCTTTTTAATTCTTTGAGCAGCAATTCCAAATCGGTAATACTTAAATTATTTTCTTTTACCATAAACGAAA
>JAYSOC010000369.1:0-1524 GCA_043723285.1 Ferruginibacter sp.
CAACAAATACATAACCCTTCATAATTTTTCCTGTAAAATTCATTGGGCCGCAACCTTCTTTTTCAATTACTTCATCATACTTAGCTGGATCGAGACGCACCATTAATCTTTCTTTTTCTACGCCTACGCACATTTTATCATTCGCCATAAAACATAATCCCCCAAACATTGGCTTCTCTATTACATTTTTATGGGTGAGTGCAATTATTTCTCGGGTTCTGTCTGCTAATTTTTCATTGTAAGCCATAGCATTTTTTTTAAGAAAAATATTAAATGCTATTTTTCAAAACAACATTTAATATCTCTAATTTATATTTCTATCGTTATTTCATATTCCCATCTACATCTAACTCTACAATTTCATAACCCAATTTTTGCAAACCGGGTAAAATTTTTGCTTTATCACCTACCAATAAAATATTCATTTTATTTATATCCAACCACTTTTTTGCTAATGCATCTAGTTCTACTTTTTTAATATTTTTTAAAATAGTATTTTGTTGTGTAGCAAAATTTGCTGGTAAATTGTATTGTAAAATTCTACCTACAAATCCTGCTTTCTGGTTTCCTGTTTCATATGCCAATGCATCTCTTTGCCCAATGGCCATTTTCATAAAAGATAATTCATCTTCTGTAATACCTTTAGTAGCATAATTATTTATTTCTCTTATCACTTCTACCAATGCGCTATCTGTTGCATCTGCACGTATGCCTGAGCTAAATACAAAATCGCCAGAATACTCATCGCTGCTAAAGCTTGAACGTGCTCCATATGTCCATCCTTTTGCTTCCCGTAGGTTTATATTTACTCGGCTATTAAAATCGCCACCAATTGGATAGTTTAACAAGCCCATTTTGTAATACTCTCCAGTGGCATCATATAATTTATTGGTTGGCATACCTACACGAAACTCTGTTTGTGCAGCTTTTGGCACATCTATCAAATACAAAATTGTTTTATTTATTGATGCTGCTTTTGCTGGCACTGTTACATTTATTTTTTTATTAGGAAGTTTATTCAAAAAAGAAAGTTGTTGCATTACTTCCGCTTCTGTAGCATCTCCCACTACAACTACTCTTGCACCTTGCGATGTCATATTTGCATTGTAAAAATCTTGCACATCTTTAAGGGTTAGATTTTTTATGGTTGTTTCTGTACCATTGCCACTCATTCCTAAAATACTATTTCCATAATTTATTTTATCAAACACTTGGCTTGCAATAGCGGCAGGCTGAGATTTAAATTGTTTAAAACTTTCTATAGCTTGCTTTTGCAAACGATTAAAATCATCCTGCGTAAAATTTGGATTCAACATTTTTTCTTCCAACAACATCAAAGTTTTTGATACATTTTTCTTTAATGATTGCACAGAAAAAACGATGCCGTCAAAAGAAGAAAAAATATTTATGCTGCTTCCAAGCTTTTGCAATTCTACCGCCATTTGTTCTGCAGAATAATTTTTTGTTTTTTCATTTAACATAGTTGCCATCATATCTGCCACTCCAGATTTTTCTGGCATACTA
>JAYSOC010000370.1:0-9745 GCA_043723285.1 Ferruginibacter sp.
TTAACTCCTGCTACTTGTGGCATAACTGTATTGATTTAATAATTGCAATTTAATGTAATTTTTATATTTGACCTACCAATCACAGTAAAGTAATAACATCATTTATGCAAAAAAACCTTACATTCGCACTTTATTAATACAATACAAATACAAAAAATGGACAAAAATCAAGGAACCGTAAAGTTTTTCAATTCTGAAAAAGGATTCGGATTTATTAAGCACGATGATTCTGACAAAGAAACTTTCGTACACGTAAGTGGTTTAATCAATGAGATTAAAGAAGGCGACAAAGTAGAATTTGAATTGCAAAATGGCAAAAAAGGAATGAATGCAGTTAATGTAACTGTTATCGGATAATAACATTCTAATGCAAAAAGGACTGTCAGAAATGGCAGTCCTTTTTTTTTGTCTTTTTTTGCTAACTATTTACTGCAACATTATAACAAAAAAAGCCTCCTAAAAAATTGGAGGCTTTAATTTTCGGGTTAATGATTAAAAGACTGTAACTAATTCTTAATAAATTTTTGTCTAATTATTATCTCTTTATTTTGTGTTATTGAAATAATATACATTCCTTTTTGTAAACTGCTTACCTCAAAATTCATCGTTGCACTTCCCATTTTTGAAAATGATTGCACCAACTTTCCATCCAAGTTATATATTGAAATAGAAACTGGTTTATTGGCAAGTATATTATTAGAACTCATGTACAACATATCATTTACTATAGTCGGGAAAATTTGTGTGTTTGATATTTTGGAATGCACCATCTGAATGTTTGAATACTTTACGGCGCCGCTTTTCATTACTATTTTTAAACGATAATAAGAAACATCTGCACGCAAAGATTCATCAATAAAACTTGACTGATTAGTTGCAACTTCAGATACATTATTATAAACCATATTGCCAAAAGCTTTTTGCAAGAAAACCTTATCAACATCTGTAAATGATACTACGTTCCATTGTAATAATACTTTAGAATTTTGCAAAGTTGCGTTTAAAACTGTAGATGTGGCTAACACAGTTTGACTAAAAGAATAAAGGCCAACACCATTTACCAAATCTAACATATCATTACTATTTGAATTGATAGGAAACCCTTGATAATTTAATAAATAAGATTCGCTAGCAGATACAGGAATATCATCTGCAAATAATGAAAAGCCATATACTTTTTCCCCATCTACGAATCCTAACGTTGCCAAACTAATAAAAACACCTCTTAGGTTTTGATTAATAACTATCGATGGTCTGCTTTCACAATTATTAAATGAAGGGTCTTTTTGAAAAATAACAAAATCTCTTGAATTGGCTAAAAGCTTATTTCCAAATCTTGATGCAGAAATAGCCATTATTGGTGTAACATAACCAGAGACATCATTTGTTACATTATTTATTGATTTTATTCCTCCTATTTTAAAAGGATTACCAGTTTCACTTGCATCATAAATGGTAAAACCTACCTTACGAAGATCTGAACCTGGGGCGGGTAAAAAACCGTTTTGAAAAATATAATCTATACGCTCTATGTTAGCATAATGAACATTTAGATTACTGTTTTGAAAAATATTATGAAAGCCAGTATTGATATTATTAGAAACCAAAGCTGTTTCCATATTATTTACTTCGGGGCCATTTAATGATATTACTCCACTGGCTACTGAAGATGCTGGTGATGCATTTGCAGCTACAAAAAATGGAAAATAATTTCCATCATTACCAACTGATGCATTGGCTACTCTTTTTACTTTGGCTATCATCGAAAATGGCAACCGATTCCCATCACCAATTCCGTCAATCTTCACATCGGTTATGGAAACAATATTTGCTGTGCTTGCATTAAATACTAATTTAAAATCTGTACCTGTACTATCCCATCTTCCAGATAATCCAGTAGTGGCACTTTGTACGCCAGCTCCTTTTCTATTAAAAATAGTGTCAGAAATTGGAGCATTACTACTACCAGTAACAATGCCTGTGATGCCATATTGTGCAAAAATGTTTTGGCAAAAAAACAAAGTAATTGCAGTTTGAAAAATGACTAATGATTTAGGTTTCATAAGTATGGTTATTAAAATAATATCTTCAAAATTATTTTTACTAAACAGATAAACATTACTTTATTAATTACAATATTTTGTTTAGCGTAATACTATTATGAATATATAACATCAAAATTTTGATTTTATTGTACGTTGTAGTAAAGATTTTACAGAAAATGGGGCATTTTTAATAAAATTATAAACAAAGTAATACATAGAATTAAAAATACTTATCAGAAAAATATCTTATTTATAACTTACTTATATTTTACATAGATTTGTTTTGGCAAAAACATTATTGTAACAAATAATTTCAAATCGAGAGTTAATTTTTTCAAAACACTTGGCATTTATTGTACAAAAAAAATCCCGAAGCAAGGTGCTTCGGAAAATATAAAAGATGTGAGGTATTTTAATTCAAACTCCTAAAATCTACAGGTACCAATTTACTTACACCGGCTTCTTGCATGGTAACGCCATAAATAACGTCCACCGCACTCATGGTTTGTTTATTGTGGGTTACAATAATAAACTGCGAGTTTTCGCTAAACTGCTTTATCATATTTGTAAACTTACCTACGTTGGCATCATCAAGCGGAGCGTCCACCTCATCTAAAATACAAAATGGTGCAGGTTTTATGAGGTATATGGCAAACAACAATGCTGTGGCGGTTAATGTTTTTTCTCCTCCACTCAGCTGCCCTATTGATGATGGGCGCTTCCCTTTTGGTTTTGCTACAATATCAATACCTGTTTCTGCAAGGTTATCAGGGTCCACCAATACCATATCTGCCGTATCTTCATCGGTAAACAATGCCTTAAATACTTTTTGAAAATTCTCTCTTGTTTTGTTGAACGTTTCTAAAAACTGCTGATTGGCCGTAGCTTCCACCTCTTGTATGGTTTGCATCAAACTATCTTTTGCAGTAACCAAATCATTTTTTTGCTCCAAAATAAATTCATAGCGCTTTTTCATTTCGGTATAAGCTTCAATAGCCGTTGGGTTTACTTCGCCAATATTTTCTAAACGCTTTCTCATACGTTCGTTGCGCTCTTTCAAATCTTCTACAGCGTCAGTGCCAGTACGTGGTTCGTCAATAATCACATCTAAATCTACTTTAAATTCTACGCTCAATCTTTCCTTCATACCACTAAGTTGTAGCTTAAGGTCAGTAAGTTTGTCTTTTATTTCGTTTAGTAAGGTATCTATTATTTCTTTGCTCTTTTGCTTTTGGCGCAGCACCGATTCTTTTTCGGTGAGTGCATTTCTAAGATTGTAATATGCTTGGTCTGCCTCGTTTAATTTTAACTCTTCGGTTTCTTTGTTTTGCAACATACCTACGAGCAAATCTTCTAGTTCTTTCAAACTATCTGCAGTAGTGGTGATAGCTTCGTCAGCATCTTTTAATTGTATGCTGCTGCTTTCTACTTGTGTTTGTAGCTCAGCAAGCTGGTTTGTTTTAAACGCCAACTCTGCCGTAAGCGAAACTACTTTGCTTTGCTGCTTGGTAAAATTTAAATTGCTTTCGTTGTACGCCGCACCTGCAAAATTATACTCTTGCTCCGCACTTGCATATGAGGCTTCTACGCCTTGTAATTTATCTGCCAATTCTTCTAGCTGTGTATTAAATTTATCTAGCTCTGTTCTTGTATCTGCAATGGCATCGTGGTTTTGCTGCAGTTGTGCATCCATCTCCCCTGCCCTAGTGGTACCTGTGGTTTGCTGGTGGTGTAAGTTTTCTATTTTATTTTGTAAAGAGAAAACAAGATTGGTCAAGGAATTAATATCTTGTTGTGTTTGTTTTAGAGCGGTTTCATTTAACTGCTCATTATATTGCATAACCTCGTTGTGCTTCTTTTGTATTTCTGTTTTTAATGCAGTTACGTTAGCATTTTGTACAATAATTTCTGCTTGTAGTTTTTCTAAGTTTTTTGCACGGCCAATTTTCTTGCCTTCAAACAAACCTACACTTCCGCCTGTAATGCTGTATTTTCCTTTTACAAATTTTCCTGTTTTTTCTAAAATAATGGCATTCTCGTTACCCTGACCTAAAGGATCAGGGCCATTCAGCATCATTTCATTCTGCGCAATAAATACATTGCCCAACAATTGCTTGGCAAGCGTTTTATATTTTGCATCAATCTCTATCACATCAAGCGCAGCAATAGTTCCACTAGGTTTTGTAAACTCTGTAGCATCGGTAAATTTATCTAACAAAAAGAAATTGGCTTTTCCTTTTTTATTATCTGCCAATAAACTAATTGCTTGCAAACCTTCTTGCAAATTGTTTACTACGTAATAATTTAAATATTGATCCAGCACATTTTCTACAGCTGCACGATATTCTTCTTGTACAAAAATAATATCGCTAAGCAATGGTGCATCTTTGTTCCATCCATTATTGTTGTGCAAAAACTTTACACTTTCAGGATAGCCTTCCATGCTATCTACCAAGCTTTTCAGCAAGTCGTACTCATTGGAACGAGCATCAAGTGTGCGGCTTTCTTGTGCCAAATTATTTCGCATGCCTTCCATCATATTTTGCGTAGCCAATATTTGATCTTTGGTACGGTCTTGATGTTCTTGTAGCGTTTGTAATTCTTTTTTCTTAAGTTCTAACTCGGTTTCTTTTTCTTTTTTCTCTGCTTCTAATGTTTGCAATTGGCTTGTACGCAATTTTTGCTCTTCGCTCAACTGCAAAATCGTTCTTTGCAAATTTTGTATGCTGGTATCGGCTACGGCTACTTTTTTCTCCGAATCAAATCTGCTAAGTTGTAATGCCTGGTTTTCTTTTCGCAATGCGTCAATGCTGCTTCGTTTATCATCAAACAAACGGCGCTTCTCCTCTACTGCTTCTTTTAGGTTTTCTAATTTATCTTCTAGCTCGGTTACTTTTACTTCTTCATCGGTTATTTGCAAACCAGTAAAAGCAATGCTTTCTTGTAAGCCAGTTAATTGTCCACTCGCTTTATTTAAAAAATCGGCAAGGTTGGTTTTTGTCTCTTTTGCAAAAATTAATTTTTGACTGCTAAGGTTTTTTTCGTTTTCCTTGCTGCGCACTTTATCCAACATTTCGTTATAAGCATGTTGCATGGCTTGCAAGGCTTTTTCTTTTTCTACAAAAGCCAATTTTTCTGCTTCCAATGCTGCATCCTCTCCAGCAATAGCTGCTTCAAGCTCTATTCGTTTATCTACTTCTTATTGTTGCTGGTGATTAAGATCTCTGTAAGTAATATTAAAACCTTCCAACGCCGCTTTAGCCAATTCAATAGAAACCTCTTTATAATCCTTTTTTATTTCAAAATATTTTTCCGCTTTTTTTGCTTGGTTTTCTAAGCTTTTAAGTTGGTTATTTATTTCAAACAATAAATCTTCAATACGAGCTAAATCTTGCTCTGTAGCATCTAATTTTAGCTTTGCTTCTTTCTTTCTTGTTTTATAAATAGTAATACCAGCCGCTTGCTCCAGCATTTTCCGGCGACTATTCTCTTTATCCTTAATAATATCATCCACCATGCCCAACTCTATAATGGCATAACTATCGGTACTAATACCAGTATCCATAAATAAATTATGAATATCTTTTAGGCGGCAAGCCACATCGTTTAGGCGATACTCACTCTCACCACTTTTGTAATATTTACGAGTAACGGTTACGGTATTAAACTCCGTAGGCAATAAATTTTTTGTATTTTCAAACGTAAGGCTTACCTCTGCTAAGCCACTAGCATTACGGGTTTTGCTACCATTAAATACCAAACTTTCGAGATTTTCGCTTCGCAGATTGCTTATTTTGTGCTCGCCAATAACCCAGCGAATACTATCAATAATATTGCTCTTGCCACAGCCATTGGGGCCTATTACACCAGTAATACCTTCATCAAAATTGAGCACGGTTTTATCGGCAAAACTCTTAAATCCTTTAATTTCTAAACTCTTTAAACGCACAGTATCTTTTTTTTAAGTGGGGCAGCAAACATACACGAATTTGGTTAAAACTAAAAACGAGTTTGTGGGATAGTTTTCACATGCTATGCACAAAAACTGCGATGTTTGAAAGTTAAAGGTTCAAAGTAGAAGGTTAAGCGCTTTTTGGTTAAGAATAACCTTGAAACATATCGAGTTTGCACAATCTTTGATGGCACTTTCATATAATAATAAAAATACATGCAAAAGCACATGGAGTTGAACACCGCAAAAAAGTAGGATAAAGCATTAAAAATAGCAAATCTATAGCTCAACTTTCTACCGCTCATTCATACCCTTTACAAAATCGCTTACCAAATAACTCAATAGCTTACCTGTGTTTTCATCTTTTCGTCCATCGCTAAGTTGTGTGGCGCCCTCGCATATATGTAGGTATGCCGCTCTTGCATGCCTTGCAGCGTAAGTAACGTATTGCCTTGCAAGTAGTACACTTATACCAGATGGTGTGTGCGCACTGCTCAAGGCATTTTGTATGCAATCTACATCCAGCTCTATACCTGTATAACTATCGTGCGTAAAATCAACTGCTTGGCCCAAGGCTTGCATAAAACCTTTTCTTTCTCTCAAAAAAATATCTTCGTAAGATGTGTATTGCATAAATGGATTTGATAAAATATCTACCAACACATTTTGAGAAACATAATTTTCGTGAAGCCCCAAAATGCTGTATTTACCAAGGTATCCATTGCTTTCCGCATATCTAAATGCATTGCCACTATGCCTTCCTTCCATGCTTCTATAATCGGTATGCGCATCTAAATTAATGGCGTTTAGTTGTGCCAAAGGCAATTCTCCAATTTTAAATAACCCTTTGGAAACGCCTTTCAATATTGGATAGGCATTATTGTGACCACCACCAATTACAATTGGAAATTTTCCTGCAACTGCAATGGCTTTCATTAAAGTTTCTACTTCTTCATCGATAGTATTTACAGCATGCCTATACGCATTTATTTTTTCTTCTTCATTAAAGGCATTGTTTTCTATGAGGTATTTTATATCTCCGAAATCAAAATGCCCAAGCAGTAAAATATCTTCTCCAGTACAAAAATCATTGCTTTGTATATTTAAAAAAGAATGGAGAAACGGATACCAATTTGTATCTGCTCCTCCAACACCTACATTTGCTTTTACGCCTATATCTTCGGGAATGCCCACCAATACATACTTTGCGGAAGACTGTTCTAATACATTGGGCCATTCTCCATCTTTTGTGGTTTGAATACGCTCACCCAATTTTGTTTCAAAACGTCGGGGTTTTGTAAGAGAAATTAACTCTTTTTTGTTGTAAAATTTAAAGTGTTTCATGTATTGATTAATTTAGAAAAGGATAAATATGTTTGGAATATAAATTTATGAGGAAAATGTTACAAATAACAATAAAATTATACGGATAAAGATAATTATATTCTTTTGTTTGTTTTTTGAAGAAAAGATTTTTTATTTTTTGCCGAGAAGACGGGAAGACGTTTCTTGGAAAAGAAAGGCGGGAAGTAGAAAATGCTTCGCATTTTAAATGCAGTTCAACATTCTCTTAAACCAAACAATAATTAAACAAATAAAACCTTTAATCAAACACCCAACTTGTAACCAGCAATTTTAAACAATTAAACAAAGTAAGCATTAAACAAACCCGCAACCCGTAACTCATAAACCCGCAACCGAACAAACCTTCAAACTTTGAACCTTCAACATTGAACCATGTTATACCCACCTCCCCTTCACCATTACTTTATCAATATTATTCATGCTAAAATTGTAAAATAAAAAAGCAAGTGAAGGTGTTTTTTTTGTGAAAATTAAATCGGCTCTTTTGCCAATCATTATAGAGCCTGTTTCTTTTTCTACTTCCATAGCAAAAGCGCCGTTTATAGTTGCTGCATTAATCACTTCTTCGGGTAGCATTTTCATTTGTATGCAACTAATTGCAGCCACAAAATTCATATTGCCGCTTGGTGATGAGCCAGGGTTAAAATCGGATGCGAGTGTAACAGCCGCTCCTGCTTGTATGAGTGCTCGTTCAGGTTGCATGGGCATGCGCAAGAAAAAAGCTGCGGTGGGTAATAAGGTTGCAGCACCGTTATATTTACCTAACAAATCAATTTCTTTTTCTGCCAAAGTTTCTAAATGGTCTAAAGAAATAGCATTGTTTGCCATACCAATTTCAATACCGCCAATACTATTTAATTGGTTTACGTGTAGCTTTGGTTTTAAGCCAACTGCTATTCCTGCTTTACAAATTTCATCCATTTCTTCTGGCGAAAAAAATCCTGTTTCGCAAAACACATCTATGTAATCTGCTAAATTTTCTTTAGCAATAATAGGAAGCATTTCATTTATTATTTTATCAATATAACCTCTATGATTTTCTTTAAATTCTAATGGATAAGTATGTGCTGCAAGAAATGTTGCTTTAATTAATACATCACTGTTTTCTTTTAATTTTTTTATTACTCGAAGCATTTTTATTTCGCCCTCAACACTTAATCCATATCCACTTTTTATTTCTATGGCACCTGTACCCAATTTTGCCAATTCATTTAATCTTGCTAGTGCATTTTCGTATAATACCTCTTCGCTTGTTTCGTTTAATTTTTTTGCGGAGTTTAAAATACCGCCACCTTTTGTGGCTATTTCTGCATAAGTTAATCCATTTATTTTATCTACAAATTCATTTTCTCTACTGCCTGCAAACACAATGTGGGTATGGCTATCGCACCAAGTTGGCAAAACCATTTGCCCACTTACATCTTGCACATTTTTGGGTAAGTACGGTATTTTTATTTCCAACTCGTACATGTATCCAAAGTCAGCAATTAAACCATCTTTTACCAATAAATAAGCATCTTCCATTATGGGAAGATTTGCTAATGCTGTACCACGGAGTTGCTCGTTTATTTGGCAAACGTTTATTAACTTGGCTATGTTTATAAATAAAATACTATCGTGCATCATTATAATTGTTCATATAAATTTTTACAAAACCCTTCCAACCCCGGATCCCTAGCTCCCATCAACAACAACACACAATCATCCGAAATATGAGTTCGCATTTCTTCCAATAAATTATTTCTATCATCTACAAAAAATGCATTTTTACCCAAGGCTTTTATATCGTTTATTAAATCATTAGCAGAAATATCTTTTACTGCAGTACCACCAGCATAAAAAATTTCGCTCATCCATATTTCATCTTGTGGGCGTAGGGCTGAGGCTATTTCTTTTACAAAATCATTTCGCAAAAATCGTGTAGGGCCATAGCCATGCGGCTGAAACCATGTTATGACTTTTTTAGCTATCGGTTGGCAAGCCATAATAGATGCAGCGCATTTTGCCGGATTATGGGCATAATCATCAATTACTTTTATACCATTTTTTTCACCGAGCAATTGATGCCTTCTATAAATACCTTCATACATTTCTAAGCCTTTTGCGCAATCTTCTAACGACACTCCAATAATGCATGCCACAGCAGTTGCAGCCAATGCATTTTCCATATTGTGTTTGCCAATCGTTTTTAAATTAAACGGAATATTGTTAATGGTAAAACTAATATTCATTCCACTTTGTGTAAGATTTTTAGCTACAAAACCTGCTTCGTTTTCATCAGAAGAAAAATCGTTTTTAATATTGTTTGATAATGTAGCGGATAATTTATTAGAACGATTTACCACAAAATTGCTTTTGGTATTTGTTCTAAACGTTGTAAAAA
>JAYSOC010000371.1:0-9734 GCA_043723285.1 Ferruginibacter sp.
TGAACGCCGAAGATTTTAATAAACTTTTCCATTCTTTTTCATCGCTTAAAATAGGCGTGATAGGCGATGTGATGCTAGATACTTATTGGTGGGGCAAAGTTGATAGAATTTCTCCTGAAGCACCTGTACCTGTAGTAGCAGTGACTAAAAAAGAACAACGCATTGGCGGTGCAGGTAACGTAGCATTGAATGTTACAGCATTAGGCGCAAACATACATGCAATAAGCCTTGTAGGCAACGACGATGAAGGAAAACAATTGCTTGCATTGCTAAAAAGTAACAATATAAATACTGATTTTATTGGTGAGAGCAATGAGCGCATTACTACAAATAAAATAAGAATTATAAGTAGAAACCAACACATGATGCGTTTAGATGCTGAAGTGCTTACCCCATTATCATCATTGGAAGAAGAAAAAATAATAAGCGCTTTTACAAAATACGTGCAACAAGAAAAACCAAATTTGGTTATTCTTGAAGATTATAATAAAGGTGTACTTACACAAAAAGTAATTGAAAAAGTAATTGCCATTTGTAAGGAGAACAATATTTTAACCGCTGTAGATCCAAAAAGAAAAAACTTTTTTGCATACAAGGGCGTAGATATTTTTAAACCAAATTTGCATGAGGCAAAAGAAGCGTTGAATATTTTGGGTGATGATGTATCTGAAAAATTGCTTGGCGAAATTCATGATGCATTGCATGAAAAATTGCAACACAATATTTCTTTTATAACACTTTCCGAAAAAGGAGTTTTTTACGAAGCTGAAAATGACAAAGCTATTATACCTACACATATACGCAGCATTGCAGATGTGAGCGGCGCTGGCGATACCGTTATTGCCGTAGCTGCTGTAGTTTATGCGGCATCTAAGAATATGCGCTTAATGGCAGAGATTGCCAACATTGCTGGCGGGCTTGTATGCGAAGAAGTAGGTACCGTGGCAATTGATAAAACAACATTACTGCAAGAGTGTAAAAATTTACTTGCAGTATAATCTTTTAATAAAAATATTTATGCAAACATTTTCGATAGTAATACATGGAGGAGCTGGTACAATTTTAAAAGAAGATATGACACCTGAGCTAGAAGCCGCTTATACAAAGGGTTTGGATGAAGCGATAACTGCTGGTTATGCAGTGTTGGAAGAAGGAGGCTCTGCAGTAAATGCTGTGAAAGCTGCCATTGTAATTTTAGAAGATAATTTATTGTTTAACGCTGGCCGAGGCTCAGTGTTTACAAAAAAAGGCGTGCAAGAAATGGATGCTGCTATAATGGATGGTAAGAATAGAGAGGCAGGAGCAATAGCAGCCGTGCGTAATGTGCGCAACCCAATAGAACTTGCTGCAGAAGTAATGCGCAATAGTAATCACGTTTTTTTAAGCGGAAAAGGTGCTAATGATTTTGCAATAAAGCAAGGCATAAAATTAGAACCGGATGAATTTTTCTTTTCGCAATTTAGATACGACCAATGGAAAGCCATGAGAGATAGCGATAATTATTCGCTTGATCATACGCACCAAGGTTTGGAAGAATTGATGAAAGATAAAAAATTTGGAACAGTTGGTGCAGCTGCTTGCGATGCAGAAGGAAATATTGCTGCGGGTACAAGCACTGGTGGAATGACGAATAAAAAATATGGAAGAATAGGCGATAGCCCAATACTTGGTGCTGGCACATATGCACACAATATTACTTGCGCTATAAGTTGTACAGGGCATGGCGAACCTTTTATAAAAGCAGTAGCAGCCTACGATGTGGCCGCTCATATGGAATACAAAGGCATGAGCTTGCACGATGCAATGCATGATGTAGTACATAAAAAATTATTAGAGCTAGAAGGCGAAGGCGGAATGATTGGCGTGGACGCAAAAGGAAATGTAAGCATGATGTTTAATAGTGCTGGTATGTACAGAGCCATGCAAAGTAGTACTGGCGAAAAGAAAATTGGAATTTATAAAGACTAAGTATTGCAATGAAAAAATATGTAGTAATAGTAGCTGGTGGCAATGGCAGCAGAATGAATATTAGTATTCCTAAACAGTTTTTATTGCTAAAAGGAAAACCAGTTTTGTATTATTCCATTAATACTTTTTTACACACTTTTGACGATTGTAAAATTATATTGGTATTGCCCGAAGAGCATATAGCTGCAGGGCAAGAAATGATAGATGCATTTTTCGATTACAATAGAATTGAAATTGTAATTGGTGGGCGTACAAGATTTCATTCGGTACAAAATGGCTTGGCAAAAGTGGACGATGAAGAAAGTGTAATTTTTGTACACGATGCAGTAAGACCAATGGTTTCGTCGGTTTTATTATATCGTTGTTTGGCTGCTGTAATAGAATTGGGCACTGCCATACCAGTGATAGATTGTAAAGACAGCGTGCGAATAATAAATGAAGATGGTAACGAAGCCATAGAAAGAAGTAGTATAAAATTGGTACAAACGCCGCAGGCTTTTCATGGTAAAATATTATTGCCTGCTTTTAATATAGATTATAAAGAAAAATTTACTGATGAGGCCAGTGTGGTAGAGGCTTTTGGATTAAAAATTTCGTTGGTAGAAGGAGAGGAGGAGAATATAAAAATTACAAAACCTACAGATTTAATTATTGCTGAGTCAATACTTTCTGCTAAAATTCTTTAATTATTTTTTAAATAATTTTACCAACTTAGGTAGATTATTGTATTTAATAGAAATATACTTTTCGTTTATCGGACTCATAGATTGATAAAAGTTCGCCACTCCTTTTAAATCGGAACCTTCAAAATCTAATATTAAATCTTGTTCGGAAAATTCTTCAATTATGCTGTTGTATAAAAAATGATTTGCACTTATTTTTCTTCCTTCATCTGTTACCGAAGGTGCAATATTGTAAAGCCTTTTGGCATCTTTTAGTAAAAGTATGGCAGCAAGTATTTTTCCATTAATGGTAACTTTTCTTAAAATTAAATTATTAGAAGCTAGTAATGTTTTGCAATTTATTTTTAAAGCATTGTAATCACTTTGTTTTACTAATTTAAATCTGTGGCCATATGATTTTTTATACAAATCTATCAATTCATCGGCTGTTTCTACTTTTTCGTAGGCAAAACCATGTTTGCTTGCTTGCTTAATATTTCTTACAAAATTGCTATTAAACTTTGCTGAAATGTTTTTGTAACTATTATTGAGCGGCAGTATAAAATTATTTCGTTCTATACATTTTATTTTTTTACTTGTAGATAATTCATTGGTATAATTCAAATCTATTTCGGCAAATTGATAACGCTTTTCAATTTCTGTAATAAAAAGATTTATCAAGCGTTCATTTATTTTTTTTGCTGAAAAAACGCCTGCTTGTTGCAAAAAGTATGGTTGATACAAATAGCCAATGCCATATTTTTTTCTATGTGTAATGGGCATTACAGCTTCGTAATCGTTTAGCACAAGCGCATCCCAATTATGCTCTGTACAATTGTCTAAATAAAATGAATGGGCGTATATTAATGAGTTGGCTGCATTAATAATACATTCATCCCACTTCTGTTTATCGATTTCGTTGTATGGGATATATTTTATTTCCATTTTATAATCCTGCTTGTGGAAATAGTTTTGAAAATTTTAATTGTTGTAAATCTATACTGAATGAAAGGTTTCTTTGAAATCTTTTTTCGGTAATGGTGGACTTAAAATAATCGCCATACACTTTGCTATATAAAACAGGCACATAAATATTGAGTATATTTTTAAATAGCGATAATTGAAAACCTGCATCGTACAAAAATCTGCCGGTAGTAGAGCTTTTTTTCCATGCTTCTGCATATGTTCCTATGTCCACGAATATGCGTACAGGAATTTTTATGGGCAATGCATTTAGTATATTTATTTTGTCAGGAATGTCTGTTACTAGATTTACTGCCGAAAGCCAATCATCTGTTCTGCCAACTTTATCGCTCAATAAATCTGTACGTACTTTAAAGAAACCATCTCGGTTCATTATTTGCTGGCTAGCAAAGCCTTCAAACTTGCTTCTACCAACAAAATAATTTTGATAAGTATAATCTTCATCACCCTTTGGGCCACTCATATTTAAATGGTAAGGGTAGGTTTTATATTGAGCTGTAAAACTTTTATCGCCAGTGTAAATAAATTTACCTGCAAAAAAACGAACATTTAATCCCCCATCTTTTTGGTAATTAAAATAATAATTGCCTGTAACATTTAACCGCACAAAATCCTCACCCTGCTCAACTTGAAAAGTACCGTCGTATGGGTACAATGCACGATTGTTTTCGATGCCAACTTGAAATTGATTTAGGTAACGTTGTTCTTTTGGGTAAGTAATTATATCAATATTATTTACTGCATCTCTTGCAAACGATATATTTGTTTCAGTAATAAAATAACTTTTAAACTGAATGTATTTTTTTATTAAGCTGCGTGGATTTTTATTTGCAAAAACATATTTTATTGATGGCACGAGTTTGTTAAATTGTAAAGGGTTTTCTGATCCAGTTGAATCTTTAAAAGAACCACCAGTAAACTTTGCTGCAGCAAATGATAAAGTAAGTTTAGCACCATTTGTTTTTGGAAACCAACTGTATTCTGCTCTGCCAAGTCCGTTTAATTTTTTTGTGCCAGTAGCAAACATCGGCGCTGCTACAAATTGAAAATTGCTTGGCGGTAAATTATAATTGTGTACCAATGCACCAACCATTAATTTATCGTATAAATTATAGCCAAAGGCTGGCGCCAAAGAAATGTAATGGTATTTATCTGTTTCTTTAAAATTAAAGATTGACACAAATTTTCTTTCTTTTTTCTTTTCTACTTCTATGGCTCCTTTTTTATTTAGCAATGCAAATGTATTGGTAAGCGCTCTACTAGAAACATCTTCCATTACAGCTATAAAATCTTCTGGTGTAGGATGTTTAAACTGCCAACGATGATAATATTCTTTCATGCAGCTATCAAACATTGCTGTGCCCAATTCTTTTTCTAAAAGCATCATCCACTCACCAGCTTTTACATAAGCAGACGCACCATAGTTTATACCTAAAAATTTTTCTGAAGCTGTATTTATTGGCTGATCTTTTTTAAGTTTTATATAAGTATCCAATATCATTTTTTGTGGATATGCTGAAATTCTATTTTTAATAAATTTTTGTTTAGGTACAAATCTATTGCCATCTTTTGCATTGTAATAAATAGATGCATAACGTCTGTCGTAATATGTATTCATGCCTTCATCCATCCAAGGGAAAGTTCTTTCGTTGGTAGCAAGAATTCCATAAAACCAATTATGTCCTACTTCGTGGTTTATTACTCTTTCTAAATTTGCTTCGGAGCCACCAGATGCAAGTGTGGTAATAGTAGGATATTCCATACCGCCTGGTTTATTAGATGCGTCATCTACCACACTTACTATATTGTATGGGTACTCGCCGAGCCAATTGCTTTTTGATAAGATGGATTTTTTTGTAGCTGCTATACTATTTTTCCAGCTGTCTTTATTTTTTGGTAAAACAAAAGTGTAAGCATCAATTATTTTACCTGAAGGCAATTTTAGAGTATCGTATTGTACAATAAATGTTTTATCTGCAAACCATGCATAGTCGTGTACATTATTTTGTATGTAGCGTAATGTTTTACTTTTATTTGAAGAAAGAATTTTTGTGTTAATGATTTCTTTTTTCTGACTTTGTTTGTTTGATTTGATTGTAATTTTATTTTCAATGCTAATATATTCTTTCAACCATTTTTTTTCTTCCTCATTTTGTAGCTCGCCTGTAGCTGCTACAATATAGTTTTGTGGCAATGTTATTTTTACATCAAAATTTCCAAACTCACTGTAAAATTCGCCTTGGTCTAAGTAAGGCATTTCGTGCCAACCGGTTTTATCGTACACTGCTGGTTTAGGATACCACTGTGTAATTTGATACGATTGTTCTACATGCCCACCTCTAGAAAAATTGTACGGCAATTTTACATGAAAAGGTGTTTCTATTTTTATGTTTTTGCCTGGTGCAAGCGGAGTGGGTAATAATAATTTTACAATATCTTGGTGTTGTGGATGATCTTCGGTGGCAGCATTTACATTATCTACTTTAAAATTTAATTGGTTAATGTAGCCTTTTTTGTTTTCTTCAGAAAAATAAAAATCGGTGCTGCCATTTTCTAATCGCTGATCGCTAAAAGCAGTCTTATCATTTTTGTAAGCATTTGGCCAAAGATGTATCCAAATAAATGAGAGTGTATCTGTTGAGTTGTTGTAATAATCTATTTGTTCAAAACCTGTAAGGCTATTGTCTTCGTCGTTTAAAGTTACAGAAATGGTATAGTCAGTTTTTTGCTGCCAGTATTTATTTTGTGCAAAACTGTTGCTCATAAAAAATAAAATGGAAGTAAGAGAGATTAGTTTTTTCAAAACGATTGTGTTTGTTCAAAAATAATGAAAAATGCATCATCTAGTGCATAATAAAAGATGAAAAATGATTTGATGATGAAGGGCTGCGGGATAGAAGCGGAAATCCTTTTGCGAGGAACGAGCAAAAGATTGAAGCGAATAGCCCGAACAACTTTTGATTAATGATTTTCTGATAACAGCCACAAATCAAATTTTCTTTTTTTGTCGAGAAGACGGAGAGGCGTTTTATAAAAAAGTTAGGCGGTAAGTTGTTTTTCTCCAAAGGCGGACAGTTTCGCAAAATGAGTAAAGCACAAAGCTTGTAAAAAACTCGCAACCCGTAACCCACAAACCCGGAACTTCAGCCTTTCAACAACTTCACTTCCCTTTACCCGAAAGTATAATACGAATACTATGAAGAAGAATTTTAAAATCGAGGGATAGCGAAATATTTTCTACATATATGAGATCATATTGCATGCGTTCTACCATTTCGTTGATATTGCTTGCGTAACCAAATTTTACCATTCCCCAACTTGTAAGGCCTGGTTTTACTTTAAACAAATATTTATACTCGGGGTGTAATTCTTTTAGTTGGTCTATATAAAATTTTCGCTCAGGTCTTGGACCTACAAGGCTCATATTGCCTATAAGAATATTCCATAGTTGTGGCAATTCATCAAGTCGCCATTTTCTCATTGTTTTACCCCAACGGGTAATTCTCTTATCGTTTTCGATACTTAGCATGGGGCCATTTTTTTCTGCATCTTCAATCATGGAACGCAATTTGTACATCATAAAAGGCTTGCCTTTGTAGCCTATTCTTTCTTGTACAAAAAATATAGACCCTGGGCTAGATATTTTTAAGCGAATGATACTGAAAATTAAAATTGGAAGAATTAGAATGCCTCCTACAATGCTTACAAAAATATCCATGAGGCGCTTTATGTTTTGCTGCCACAATACCATTTGTCCAAAATGTATATCTATAAGTGGAACGCCCATTACATTGCTATCTTGCAATGCACCGCTTATAATATCTAAGGTATCTGGTGTTATTTTTATGTTTACATTTTTGTTGCTTAGCTTTTGTAAAATTTGCGAAATAACTACCCTCTCGCTACTATCTAATGCTATAATTACTTCTTCAATATTTTTTTCTTTAATAATGCTGTCTATTGTTTCGGTATTGTAATACGTTTGAATATCTTTTGATGGGATGTTAATTATTTTGCCATTAAGATTTATAAAATCGGTAATAATAAAACCCGAATTGTCGTTTGATTTGTAAAAATCTTTACAAAATTGTTCTGCTTTTTTGCCAGAGCCAATAAGTAATGAGTTAAAAAAAACATTTTTATTATGCAATTGTTTTTTAGTAATAGAAAGAAAAATCATTCGTACAAATACACTACAAAAAGTAACTGGAAAAAGTAAAATGTAAAAATCTATATAGTAATCATAGTTATTTGATCTTGGGTTTTTTAAAATGAAGAAAAATAATAAAAACAAACATCCAATTAAACTGACGAAAATGGTTTTAAAAAATTCTCCAACTCTCGATTTTTGGTAAAGATTATGATATGTGCCTGTAAGAAAATGTAAACCTATCCATCCGCCTGTGTAAAGAAAAAGTCCTAAATAAAAACCTGATGGAACGCTAAATTCGTAATGCTGAAAAAATGTACGCAAATAATAAAATGTAACCCATGTAAATAAGGCCACAATTATATCTCCTAATACATACCAACTAATATTTACTCGAGGTTGTTTCAAACTAACTTACTACTTTATTTATTTTATCTAAAATTTGATGCGCCACTTCCATGGCTCTAAAACCATCTAGAACAGTAACGGGTGTTTCGGTATTATTTATAATGGCATTTTTAAAAGCAATTAATTCTTCTTTCATGGCATTAATGTCTGCTACAATTGGGTTTGCAATGGCTACTGTTTTTTTGCCTTTATCAGTATCTATATCAAATGTAAACACATTTTTATCTGTGGTTGTATTTTGGCTAATAATTTCTGTTTTCTTTTCTAAAAAATCTATTCCAATATATGCATCTTTTTGAAAAAGACGCATTTTTCTCATTTTTTTCATCGAAATTCTACTGCTAGTAAGATTGGCAACACAACCGTTATCAAATTCTATACGCACGTTTGCAATATCAGGTGTATCGCTTAATACGACCACACCATTTGCAGATATATAACTTACATTGCTTTTTACAAGATGAAGAATAATATCAATATCGTGTATCATTAAATCCAATATTACACTCACATCTGTACCACGAGGATTAAATTGCGCTAGCCTATGAACTTCTATAAACATTGGCTCCAGCTTATAATCTTTTAGTGCTACAAATGCAGGATTAAAGCGCTCTACATGTCCCACTTGAAATTTTAAATTAGATTCTACGGCTAATTTTAAAAGGGCTTTAGCTTCATCCATTGTATTGGTGAGGGGCTTTTCTACAAATACATGTTTTCCTTTTCTTAGAGCTAATGCACACAACTCGTAATGATATGTTGTGGGTGCTACAATATCTACTGCATCACAATTGTCCAATAATTCTTCTGGCGATGAAAACCTTTTTAGGTTATATTTAGCAATTATGTTTTTTGCATTATTATCATCCGTATCGCAAAATCCAACGACTTCCACACCTTCTATTTCTATCCAATTGTTTAAATGAAATTTACCCAAATGGCCTGCACCAATCACTCCTATTTTAAGCATATTAATTTTTTATTTTTTTGCTGGTACATTTAATTTTTTATTCTTGCCAAAAGCCCATGTTGCCAAATTTCTTTATGCGCTGCTTTATGCGCTCCTGTGCAGGAATTTGTTTTAGTTCTTTTATCGTTTTAGATAAATATTGTTTTACAATTTGGGCAGCACCATCATAATCCCAATGTGCGCCACCAGCAGGCTCTGGCAATACTTCATCTACCAAACCAAAGTTGAGCATATCGGTACCAGTAAGCTTTAATTGCTCCGCAGCAGTTTCTTTTTTATCCCAACTGCGCCATAAAATACTGCTACAACTTTCAGGAGATATTACGGTGTACCAAGTGTTTTCCATCATTACTACTCTATCACCTACGCCAATGCCCAAAGCACCACCACTTGCACCTTCGCCAATGATGACACAAATTACAGGCACTTTTAAACTTATCATTTCAAAAATATTTCTTGCTATTGCTTCTCCTTGCCCACGTTCTTCGGCTTCTAAACCTGGGTAAGCACCAGGCGTATCTATTAAAGTAATAACAGGTTTATTAAATTTTTCGGCTAGTTTCATTAAGCGAAGTGCTTTTCTATAACCTTC
>JAYSOC010000372.1:0-1514 GCA_043723285.1 Ferruginibacter sp.
CTGAAAAATTAATTTTTTATTCAAGAGTTCGGGTGGCATTCCGTCACTTAGTATTGCATCAAAATCAAGATGAACAAAT
The DNA here is from genome assembly GCA_043723285.1 of Ferruginibacter sp. Lineage (GTDB taxonomy): Bacteria > Bacteroidota > Bacteroidia > Chitinophagales > Chitinophagaceae > Ferruginibacter. The sequence continues at coordinate 80 of JAYSOC010000372.1, forward strand.
GGTTCTTTTTGCATAGAATAAGTAACCAGCTTCGGGTATGCCCAATTGTGTAGCTGTAGCCAGTTGTCTAAATAATCGAAGCACACAATTATACTTGTAAATGGAAACTCACGACCATCTTCAATTATCAATTCTTTTGCTCTTGTGTTACAATATAATTCGCATTTATCAAAATTACGGCTGCTTACTGTACTGCTCAAAAGCAGACTATTAAGCAAATCTTCACTGCTACTATAGCCGCAAAATTCACCATTGTGATTATTGCTTTTGCCAATATAAAGAGAATATACAAGTTTCATAAAGTAAAATAGAGGTTTAAACATTGTTCAAAGTAAAAGTAAAAGTTTTTACCTTTGATATGTTGTACTTTATGCAAAAGTATAAAACCATAAATTGAGCAAATGGTTTTAAATGGTTCTATTTGTTATATTTATGTTAAAGATTTTTTTTTGTTTAAAGTTAATGCAATTAATAAATATACATTTATCATTGCAAGATTATTCCTTATTATTAATTTGGTTTTGTAGTTAAGGAAAATATCACTTTTTATCATTTTAGCTAAAGTTTCTTATAAGTGTTTAGCTATCTGTTAATAATAGACTTTAGCTTGATTATTTCAAATTTATAAACAAAAAACAACATTATGCCAACTAACGTACCAGCACTTCCGTCCTGCCTTAACCCCAAACCATTTATTAAATTAGGAAACGGTGCAAATGCGCCCTCCCTTAATTACAGTGTGCCGCAGCGTACTTCATTTTCTGCTTACGCAAATATATTAGTGCCAATACCAGAGCCAAAATGGTTTACAGATGCTGCAAGGCATATTGCTAATCTTGATTTTACATTAGAGCAAGTTCGCCAAAAAATATTAGATTTAGCCATTTACCCAAATCTAAGTATTCCAGAGTTTTTACAAATTCTTACACCCGATAGTCTCCGTACTTTAAAAGAAATTTATGCAGAGGCAAAGAAAAATGATCCCCTTTCAGATTTTTCGATTTATAGTTTTATACCATCAGACAATAACCATACATATGGTGGTGTGTATTCTGCTCACGATTTTAAAAATTTTATTGATTATTTAGCTGCTTTGGTAATGGATCCTACTAATACAGCTATTGCAGCGCCAAATTTTGGTAATTTTACAACAAACATATTTGTTGTACCTGTACCTGTAAAACCAGAACCTGCTTTTTTTGTAATAGAAGAATATAAAACATCTTCTTTTTTAGGTGATTATGGTGCAGGTGAAACAGTAAACACATTTAGTTTACTCCCTGGTGAAAAACATACCATCAGTATTAAAACATTTCGCCAAAAAACTAGCACGGCTACCCGTAGCGATAATGTGATGGATAGTTTTAGCCAAGCTAGTGCAGCAGAGTTTGAAAATACAGTACAAGAAGAAAAACAAAGTTCTACAAGTTTTACT
>JAYSOC010000373.1:0-9691 GCA_043723285.1 Ferruginibacter sp.
AGGCAAATTATAATCATCAATATGTTTTATGCTTATGCCAGGCTTGCTGCTCAAACACATTTCCATTTCATCTTGAGGATGATGTAAGGCAAGCCCTAAAATATCGAAGCCACAAACCAAATTAGCAATGGTAGCAGGAGCACTTATTTTTATTTTATTCATGTTTTTGTTTAATTATTTGTTGCTCTAATAATATCTGCAAATACACCGCTTGCTGTGACTTCTGCACCTGCGCCTGCCCCTTTAACCACCAATGGTTGTTCAGGGTAACGATTGGTATAAAACAACACGATATTATCTTTTCCATATAAATGATACAAATCGTGCGCAGGATTTATGTGTTGTAACCCTACCGCAGCTTTTCCATTTTCTAAAGACGCTACAAATTTTAATTTATTGCCTTTGCCAGCTGCCTCATCATACAATGCTTTAAAATGTGCTTCCTGTTTTTCCATTTCCATATAAAAATTTTCTACTGAACCTTCCATGCACGATGCAGGCATGAAAGAATTATTGGCAATATCACTCATTTCTAATTTTAATCCACTCTCCCTTGCTAGAATCATAATTTTTCTCATTACATCCTTACCACTTAAATCTAATCGTGGGTCGGGCTCTGTGTAACCTTCGTCTTGCGCTTGCTTTACAACAGATGCAAAAGATTTTGTACCATCATAATTATTAAAAACAAAATTGAGCGTGCCACTCAATACTGCTTGCATGGTATTAATTTTATCTCCACTATTTATCAAATCATTCAATGTGCCAATTATAGGCAACCCAGCACCCACATTGGTTTCAAACAAAAATTTTGTATTAAATTCTTGTGCAGTATTTTTTAATTGTTCATAATATTTATAATCTGACGAACAAGCCACTTTATTACAAGCCACTACAGCAATACTTTTTTCTAATAATTTTTGATAAGTAAATGCTACAGCATCATTAGCAGTAACATCTATAAAAATACTGTTGCGTAAATTCTTTGCAACTATTGTTTCAATGTAGTTGTCGATTGTACTTGCAGGCGCATCTTTCAATAAACTTTCCCAATTATTTAAATCAATACCATCTTCATTTAGCAACGCTGCTTTACTGTTAGCAATACCAACCACTTTTATTTGTAAACGATTGTGTTGTTTTAAAAAATCTATTTGTTGGTTTAATTGCGCTAATAATTTTTTGCCGACATTACCAACACCAGTTATAAAAAGATGTACTTGTTTGTAAGTAGTTTCAAAAAAACTTTCGTGCAATACATTCACTGCTTTTGCTACATCGCTTAAACCAATAACACAAGAAATATTTCTTTCCGAAGAACCTTGCGCAATGGCTCTAATATTGATACCATTTTTACCCAATGCACTAAACATTTTTCCCGCAACACCTGTATGGCTTTTCATATTATCGCCAACCACAGCTACGATAGCTAAATCGTTTTCTACAATTAAAGGTTCTACCTTTTTAGTTTCTATTTCATAAGCAAAAGCATTATCCACACAGCGTTTGGCGGTATTTTCAAACACAGTTTCTATACCAACAGAAATAGAATGCTCCGAAGAACTTTGCGTAATTAAAATCACATTTATTTTTTCATTGGCTAAAGCTTCAAATAAGCGTTTACTAAAACCTGGTATGCCCACCATGCCACTTCCTTCCAAACTAATCAACGAAATTTTATTAATGCGAGATATTCCACTAATGGCAGATTCGCTTTCTTTTACCACTTGTTGTATAACCGTACCTTTATCTTCTGGCACAAAAGTATTTTTTATCCATATCGGAATATTTTTACTCATTACAGGTTGTATCGTTGGCGGATAAATAACCTTTGCACCAAAGTGCGACAGTTCCATGGCTTCTTGATACGAAATTTGTGGAATTAATTTTATATTGGAAACAATTCTTGGATCGGCAGTCATCATGCCAGATACATCGGTCCAAATTTCTAAACTTTCTGCATTCATTGCGCCTGCAATAATAGCAGCAGTATAATCTGAACCGCCTCTGCCAAGCGTAGTGGTAATGCCGCTTTCGTTAGATGAAATAAAACCAGGGAAAATGAATAGCGATGATGTACTTGTTGAAAAATAATTTTGTATAGCAGTATTTGTTTTTGAAAAATCAACAAGCGCTGCACCAAAATTGCTATCTGTAATAATAACTTCTCTTGAGTCTTTCCATACCACTTTTAAATTTTCGGCATTTAATTTTGCTGCAATAATTTGCGATGAAAGCAATTCGCCATAGCTTACTATTTTATCTTTTGTACGTGCAGACAATTCACCCAATAAAAATATACCATTACAAATATCTTCTATTTCGTTGCACATTTTTTTTACCAAGCTCAATACAGCGCTTTGTTGTGTAACGGGTATCAATTCTTTTACTGTGGCTAAATGTCGGGTTTCAATTTCTTGCAACGTTGTTTTATATACTTCGTTATTGGTAGATGCTAAATGTGCAGCTGCCAACAACAAATCCGTAATACCACCCAATGCTGATACAACTATTACAATTTTATTTGTAACGTTTTTGTTTTTAACAATATTTATTACCTTATTTATATTTTCTGCTGATGCTACAGAACTGCCGCCAAACTTGATTACTTGCATGATAAAAATTTAATGATATGAGAAATGTTTTCTTGTGAAGAAAAACAGCTGATGCCCAAAAGATGATATGGAAATATGTAACCCTTAACGGGTTGTTATAGTAATACATGTAGAGCCAATAAATGTAGGCGTCGTGCGGAAAACAGCAATAATATGTGTAACTTTAATCATCATGTTTCTAAAAATATAAATATACAGAAATAGATTGAAAAGTAACGCAATTTTTTATACTTTATAAACATGATATCAGTATTTCACTAAAATTAATATTTACTTAAAATGGATCAACATAGCTCTAGGGGATTGCTACAGTTTAATAATAATGTTGGCATAAAATTTCAACTCTACAATAGTTTGTTTTCATCATTACCCTTTCATCGCATCGAAAAAACGGGTATGTTGTTGGCAGTGCTTAATAGTGATTGTGAAGAAGGGTTTAAAAAGAAAATGAATCCTACCCAAATTATTGAAACATTTTTTGAAAAACACACTACCTATACAAATGAAAAAGAACAGCTAGATGTATTGTTTAGATTTGTTCAATATCTCGAACGACAAGTGGTTTTGTTTGATGCATTGGAAGATGCAGCTTTTACAGATGTGACAGATGTAAACGGCGCTGGCACTTTGAAACAACTAGAATTAGAAGTCATAAAAAACAACAAAGAAAAAGAAGTAGAAAAAAAACTGCAAGATTTTTCTGTGCGATTGGTATTAACAGCGCATCCTACTCAATTTTATCCTGGCACTGTATTGGGAATTATAAATGATTTATCGAAAGCTTTAGCTGATAATGATGCGGTAAAAATAAACATGTATTTGCAACAGCTTGGTAAAACAGCATTTTTGCAAAAACAAAAACCCACTCCTTTTGATGAAGCCGTAAGTTTAATTTGGTATTTAGAAAATGTTTTTTATGCAGCAGCGGGTAGAATAACAACATTCTTAAAAAATCAATTTGAAAATGCATTGCCTATTGATAAGCCCATTATCAATATGGGTTTTTGGCCGGGTGGCGATAGAGATGGCAATCCTTTTGTAACTGCCGCTATTACTTTAAAAGTAGCCCAAGCATTGAAGGGCAGCATTATTAAATGTTATTATTTAGAAGTGCGAAAAATGAGACGAAGACTTACATTTAGCGGTATAGATGTTATTTTAAATAATTTAGAGAAGGAATTGTATGATAATATTTTTATTCCCAATCATTATACAGACCTTTCGAAAAATCATATTGTAGCCGAATTAGAAAAAGTAAAAGAGATTATTATTTACCAACACAATGGTTTGTTTTTGCATCTTGTTACAAACCTAATTAATAAAGTAAATACGTTTGGTTTGTACTTTGCATGCTTAGATGTAAGGCAAGAAAGTACCGTGCATGGGCGTGTGTTAGAAAATATTTATGGAGAAACATACAGCAATTTAAATGTCGGTGATAAAATAAACTTTTTAACGAATGCTCCGTCGCTCCCAGAAAGAACATACGATGATAATTTAGTGCAGGATACCATTACAAATATTATTGGCATACAAAAAATACAACAACTCAATGGAGAAGCTGGTTGTAATCGATACATCATTAGTCAATGCAACAGTGCATTAAATGTAATAGAAGTATATGGTTTGTTTTTAAGTTGCGGGTGGAAGAAAGAACTATTAACTGTTGATATTGTTCCGCTGTTTGAAATGATAGATGATTTAGAAAATGCTGCAACCATTATGCAAACTTTGTATGAGAACGAAGCGTACAAAAAACATGTACAATTGCGTGGCAGCAAACAAACCATTATGCTTGGCTTTAGCGATGGCACAAAAGATGGCGGATACCTCATGGCAAACTTTGGTATTTACAAAGCCAAAGAAGCACTTACAAAAATGGCAAAGCAATATGGTATTGATGTCGTTTTTTTTGACGGGCGTGGTGGCCCGCCTGCAAGGGGCGGTGGAAAAACACATCAGTTTTATGCGAGCATGGGGAAGAATATTAGTAACAAAGAAATACAACTTACTGTGCAGGGGCAAACCGTAAGTTCAAATTTTGGAACGGTGGATGCGGCGCAATACAATATTGAACAGTTGATACATGCTGGTATAAGCAACGAATTGTTCAGCAACAAAACAATTACACTACAACAAACAGAAGAAGATTTCTTACAACAGTTATCACAAAAAAGTTTTGAGGCATATGTTGAATTGAAAAATCATCCCGACTTTTTAGATTACCTATCGCAAATAAGCCCTGTGCGTTTTTACAGCGAAACCAATATTGCTAGCCGACCAAGCAAAAGAAATAGTGGCAGCAAATTAAGTTTAAAAGATTTGCGTGCTATTCCATTTGTAGGTGCATGGGCGCAGATAAAACAAAATGTAACTGGCTACTATGGCGTGGGCACCGCATTGGCGGCTATGGAAAAAGAAGGAAAATTTCCACTAGCAAAAGAACTGTATGCCAACTCATTATTTTTTAGAACACTCATGGATAACTGCGAAATGGCTATGAAGAAATGTTTTTTTCAATTAACAGAATATTTAAGCAACGATGAAAAGTTTGGAGAAATATGGAATAAAATTTATGAAGAATACGAGCTTACAAAAAAATATGTTTTGATGCTTAGTGGTCGTACAGAATTGATGAGCAATTACCCTGTGGACAGTTTATCGATAACGATGAGAGAAAAAATTGTGTTGCCATTAATAACCATACAGCAATATGCTATAAATAAGATAAGAGAAATAGAGGCGCAACTTGTATCATCGCCTACTAAAGAAACGTTTGAAAAATTGGTGATACGAAGTTCTTTTGGGATTATAAATGCGGGAAGAAATTCGGCCTAGGGGTTTTGGCTAGAAGGTTAAAGGAGAAAAAGAGAGTGCTTGATGATAGATACTCTCCTTTTTTTTGGTTACAGTTCACTTAAATATTACAGCGTATTAATATCATCATACGTATTTTGCAATTTTTGTTTTCTACTGGTAATATCTAATTCGCTTAAAAGATTGTTATCGTGCACCAACACTTTATCGTACATAGAGAATGGCGAAAATGTTTTAAAAATTAATGGTAAAATATCAACCAACATAAATGCCAACATTAAAAACAATTCACTTAGACCAATAATTTTATTTTCTTTTTTTAAATCTTGTAAAGCCACTTCTCTTTTTAAATAATCGAAACTGGTGTTCTTTACAATGTTTTGTTGGCTGGTGCTTTTTAGCTGGGCTAGTTCATTGTTTCTTGTATTTAATCTTGTTCTTTCATTGGCAATTTCTACATCGAGGTTTTCTATTATCTTTTTTATTTCTTTTGTTCTTGGGAAATTGCCATTTATGTTTGGAATACCTGACGAACTGCCGCATGGCAATATCAACTTGTTTCCGCTTTGCTCTGCGGTTAGCAATTGTTCATTGCAGCGTTTGGTTTGTACAAGATCGTTCAAGCGCACATTTAAAGTATCGTAAGATTGTTGGTAATTGCGTTCTTCTACTTTTACCAAATTATCTCTATCTGAAATTATTTTTTCTGTAATACTTCCATCAAAATATAATAGTACAAAAGGATGTGACACAATAACGCCTAATACCACTGCAAAAAACAAACGTAAATAAAAAGTGATGTTTTTAAACTCATCTATATTTTTTTGTTGTTTGCGATGGGTAGATACAATAAACCTATCAAAAGCAAAAACAATAATACCCCACACCAATCCGCCGCCAATGTATAAAAATGGTGAGCCGCTTATTTTATCTATGGTAGATAATGCATACGACATAGAAATAAAACCCAACACCGCTGGTATAAGCACCAACGTGCCCACACCAATATGTTTTACTCGTATGGAATCATCGCATTTGGCCAATGCATTTTTATCGCTGCCTGCACACCAAATAAAAAAATTCTTCTTCATTGTTGTTATCTTCTGTTTTCAATTTTTGAAGATATAAGTAAAGTACAATGATGAAATGTTATAAATTATGAACGGTAAAATTTCGATATGAAAAAATCTTAACACATAGGCACAGTAGGAACATAGGAGCACAATAGAAAATCTATGTGCAACTATGTGACTATGATTCTATGTGGTAAAAATATAAACACATAGACACAGTAGGAGCATAGGAACGCAATAGAATTAGAGAGCCCCCATAGAAATGGAGGCCCTTTTTTAACGATTGCTTGCTATATGAAAAATGTATAATTAAAATTTATAAACCACCGCCACCAACCCACTCGCAGTTGACTTTGTACCCGTGCCATCAGACTTTAAATAAAATTCCGACTCTGTAGATTCAAACCTCAACTCTGGAATAATGGTAAGCGGGCCTACTTTATAATTTAAAGAAATAGTGTTTGCAAAAATGTTTTTAGTAGTGAAATAAATCTTTTTATCATCGCTAATAAATTCACTTCTTAATGTTAAACCTATTGAAGAAGTATGATCATAATTTATATACAATGCATTACCAATCCAGCTGCCGCTACTTCCATCAACGGGCTGCCTAGATTGTACCGTACCATTATACCCAAGGCCCACTTTTTTATTAACGATATAATTTACCACCGCATCTATTTGATGAATGGATTTTAATGCACTCGGATTTTTACCAGAATCTGCACCAGCAAAACCAGAGTAATTGAGGTATGCTTTTATTTTTTCGTTTTTGCTAACATAGCTAGCTTGCGCAATAAAATTTTTGGTGCTTGTAATAGCCGTGGTTTGATCGGTATAATTGGTAAGCCCAAACATAAGCCCAATAGGCCCTGCAACAATATCTGCTTTTACGCCTGTGTGAAAAAATGGCCCGTTGGTAAACATATAACTCATGCTATAATTTCTATTGAGTGGCGCATCTAGCAATTCGTACCCCACATGCGTAGCAAATTTACCCGCTGTAAATTTTAATTTTTTTGTAGGCGCATAGGATACGTAAGCTTGTTTTAAAAGTGCTAAAGAAGCAAAACCATTTTTAGCTTCGCCGTCGTTGTATGAAAACTCTTCTGCTCTGCGGCCAAAACCCAAGTCCACCGTAGCGCCTACTTTGCCAGACATAGCAGTGGCATCGGCTTTTAACGTAGCCATGCCCAGCTCAAACGAACTTTGAGAATTGGTAAAACTGGTGTAATTATTTTGTTGATTATTAAAATTGTATCTGTAGTAACCATCAAGACCGCCCGAGTAGCTAACTTTCATGGTACTGTCTTGCGCATGCGAAAAATAAAAACCCATAGCAGCTGTGGCTGCAAGAAAAATTTTTCTTAACATTGTGGTAGATTTTAATTATTAATAAGAGGTACAATCATTGAACTTTGTCGAGAAGCTCATTTTATGGTTGTACCTTTTTGTTTTTTTTAATTTTACCACAAAGGACACAAAGATCATTATACTATTTAATCAAGCTTTGCCCTCTGTGGAATCTATATTTTTTGAGAACTTTTCCCACAAAGAGCACTAAGTTCACTACGTTTTTGCTTTGTGTTTCTTCGTGATTTTTCTGGAATAATTATATTTTAATTTTCAACAACAACCTCTTTCAACTCCCCATCATTTTTTACTAGTAACGTACCCTGTGTATAATTTTCATCGTGTTGAGATGCATCCAAGCCTAGCATTTCATCTTCTTGGCTCACACGTATTGGCAAAATAAAATTGATGAATTTAAAAATAGCGAATGACATGGCAAAGCTGTATGCCACCACAATCGCCAATCCTTTTAATTGTGTAAAAAAGAAAGCAGGGTTGCCATAAAACAAACCATCTGCACCAGCAGGGTTTACTGCTTTTGTAGCAAACACGCCAGTTAAAATCATGCCCACCATACCACCAATACCGTGGCAAGGAAACACATCTAGCGTATCGTCTAATCTAGATTTTGCTTTATAATGTACCGCAAGGTTAGAAATAATAGCCGCTACAAAACCAATAAAAATACTTTGTGGAATAGCTACAAAACCTGCACCAGGTGTAATGGCCACCAAGCCAACAACCGCACCAATACAGAACCCTAGCACCGAAGGTTTTTTACCCCTTACCACATCAAAAAACATCCAACTCAAACCCGCAGCACCTGCCGCAGTATTAGTAGTAGCAAATGCAGATACCGCCAATGTGTTTGCCGCCAATGCCGAACCTGCATTAAAACCAAACCAACCAAACCATAACAAACCAGTACCAATTAGTACATAAGGAATATTAGCAGGCGGAATTTCTTTATGCTCTATATGCGATTGTCTTCTTTTTAATACCAATGCACCAGCCAAAGCCGCACAACCTGCAGAAATATGTACAACAGTACCACCAGCAAAATCGAGTACACCTAGTTTAAACAAGAAACCTTGCGGATGCCAGGTCCAGTGTGCAAGCGGAGCATATACCAATAAACTAAATAAGACTATAAATAATATGTATGCACTAAATTTTATACGCTCTGCCACCGCACCTACAACAAGGCCTGGGGTAATAATGGCAAACATGAGTTGAAACAATGCAAATAACAACAATGGAATGGTGAGTGTAGCGCCACCTTGTAAATTTGGTGCGCCAGATGCTACACCTTTAAAAAACAAATGCGTCATTGGGTTGCCAATAAAACCGCCGATGGTTTCGCCAAAGCAAAGACTGTAACCCACCGTTACCCAAAGCACGCTTACCACACCTGCAGCCACCACACTTTTTATCATGGTGCTTATTACATTTTTGCGGTGCACCATACCGCCGTAGAAAAACGCCAAACCAGGGGTCATTAAAAATACAAGCGCCGTAGCCACCAATATCCAAGCTACATCTGCCGCATTAAACTTACCATCATCAAAATTGGGCAAGGAAGGAATAAAAATGGCCGCAATGGCTACAATGGCAAGCACTAAAAACGGGGCTAATTTGGTTAGGCTAAAACTTTTCATAATTTCTGATTTTGTTAAAAAATTTAACGATTTATGCTAAAATAGATAAAAAATTGATAAAATTAAAAATAAAAGTGAATTATTTTTTGATAAATGATTAGAAAATGGTGTTTTGTGAAGAAATAATTAATATATTTTAAATTGTAATGTTTAAAGGGTTGATTGTTTATTGGGC
>JAYSOC010000374.1:0-1507 GCA_043723285.1 Ferruginibacter sp.
TGTACAAATAAAGTACAAAAGATGATTGAAAAACTTCTGCCCGAACCGCAGCCCAATAGCGAACCGATGCTGATGGCTATTGCTTCTGCCCCAATATTGCAAAACCCGCTCCTATGTTTGCAATTCATTAAATTTACTAATAAATCAAAAACAAATATTTAGAAAGAACAGAGGCAGAATAAGGTAGTAAAACCCATTAAGCATAAAGCTTGTTCAACACGTTTATCCCTGCCCCTTTTCTTGCTTTATACTGTACAGTTCGTTAAGCCCTAGAGCTTGTGTTAGGATGATAGTAATTGCAAGATTGTTCTTCTTTTTTTTTGTTTTTGCAAAATAAAGTTAATCAATTTTAAACACTTTTAAAATTTAAAAAATGGCCTTAAAAAATCTTTATTGTGGCATAGATATTTCTGCTACAAGTTTCGACATTTGCATTGAGCAACTTGACCAACCATTTATTTGGCATAAGTTAAAAAATAATCTTCAAGGCTTTAAAGAGTTATTAAAGTTATGCCCTACAGGTTATCATTTTGTAATGGAAACTACTGGCTCATTTCATTTGCCATTGTGTTTTTTCTTGCATGAAAAGCAATGTAGTTATAGTGTAGTAAATGCTTTAAAGATTAAGCGTTATATCCAAATGAATTTGGAGCGTAGTAAAACTGATAAAAAAGATGCTAAGCATATTTGTATGTATGGGATTGAAAGGAGGCCATTACAATACCAAATGCCCGACAGACAATACTTTGAGTGTCGTACTTTAAATAATGCTATAGAATCTTTAACTGCCGAAATTACTTCGTTGACAAATAAAATATATGCCTTAAATCAATTAAATATCGACAATAAATTGGTAATAAAAACTTACAATAATCTTATAAAGAATTTGTCTTCAGAACGTAAAAAATTAGAAGTAGAGTTAGAGAAAAAATTAAGAATATGGCAACCAGATTTGGTAAAACAAGTAAGTAGTGTAAAAGGGATTGGTAAAAGATCAACAGCAATTTTAATAATCTTTACACAAGGATTTAAGCATACCGAAAACTACCAACAACTTATAAGTTATGCCGGACTAAGCCCAAAAGAATATAGCAGCGGAAAAAGCATAAGAGGCAAAGTTAGAATTAGTAAAATAGGAGGAGGGCAACTACGCCGAACCCTTTATATGTGTGCCTTAAATGCTAAAAAAACGAATGCGGCATGCAAGGCATTATTTGATCGATTAGTAGAAAAAGGAAAGAACAAAAAACTGGCAATTATAGCAGTTTGCAACAAACTTTTAAAACAGGTTTTTGGAGTAGTGCAATCAGGTAAATTATACCAGGATGATTTTGTAAAAAAAGCTACAATTTAATTTGGTTTTTTACACAGTTCGTGTTATGTGCATACCCTTCTCTGTGTCCAACCAAACGACTTTGCTATTACAGTTTAATTTTTAGTCCTGCATTTATAACAATGCCGTCTGTCGGTGCATAAATCTCTTTAAATGTCGGGTTTGTAATTGTGC
>JAYSOC010000375.1:0-1507 GCA_043723285.1 Ferruginibacter sp.
ATTCCTAAAGGGGCATTGTTAATTGGACCTCCTGGTACAGGTAAAACCTTGTTGGCAAAAGCCATGGCGGGTGAAGCGCAGGTTCCTTTCTTTAGCTTAAGCGGAAGTGATTTTGTTGAAATGTTTGTAGGTGTTGGCGCAAGCCGTGTTCGCGACTTATTCAAACAAGCACGTGAAAAAGCACCTTGTATTATTTTTATTGATGAGATTGATGCCATTGGTCGTGCTCGTGGTAGAAATGCCATCATGAGCAATGATGAAAGAGAAAATACATTAAACCAATTATTGGTAGAGATGGATGGTTTTGGTGGCGATTCAGGTATTATTATTCTTGCTGCAACCAATAGACCTGATGTATTAGATCCGGCATTATTACGTCCGGGTCGTTTCGATCGTCAAATTTCTATTGACAAACCGGATGTAAAAGGACGTGAAACCATATTTAAAGTGCATTTATTGCCTATTAAAATATCGCAAACGCTAGATCTACATAAATTGGCTGAACAAACACCCGGATTTGCCGGAGCAGATATTGCTAATGTTTGTAATGAGGCCGCTTTAATTGCTGCCAGAAAAGGAAAAGATTCAGTTGAGATGATCGATTTTCAAGATGCAATAGATAGGGTTATTGGTGGGCTCGAAAAAAAGAATAAAATTATTTCGCCAGAGGAAAAAGAAATAATAGCATACCACGAAGCTGGCCATGCAATATGTGGTTGGTATTTGGAGCATGCTCACCCTTTATTAAAAGTAACTATTGTACCAAGAGGAAGTGCAGCACTAGGCTATGCACAATACACACCTAAAGAACAGTATTTGTACAATACAGATCAGCTAATAGATCAAATATGTATGACACTCGGTGGTAGGGCTGCAGAAGAAATTTTCTTTGATAAAATAAGCACTGGTGCAAGTAACGATTTGCAACAAATTACCAAAATTGCTTACAGCATGATTACGGTATATGGTATGAATGAAAAGCTAGGAAATGTAAGCTACTACGATCCATCTGCAGAAAACCAATTTACAAAACCATTTAGCGAAGAAACAGGAAAAATAATAGACGATGAAGTAAGAAAATTGATAGAGACAACTTACATAAAAACAAAAGCATTATTAACCGAGAAAAAAGCAGAGGTAGAAAAACTAGCAAAAGAGTTATTGGTAAAAGAAGTTTTGTTTAAATCAGACTTAGAAACTTTGATAGGTAAAAGACCCTTTGAAGAAAAAAAATTATTGGATATAAATAAAGTAGAAGAAGTTATAGCAAAAGAGCCAACAAGCCTAGCGGAAGAAAAAAATGATTTACCAGCTATCTAAATTATATGGCAACTACAGCAAAAGAAAATATTTTAAAAAAAATAAAAGAGGCACTGGTAAAAACAGTGCCTTTACCATTTCCTAATAGAGATGCTAATGAAGAAATTTTTCCTAAAAATGAAGAAGAATTAGAAGTACTTTTTGCAAAAGAGTTTACAGCCATTAGCGGTAAGTTTTGTTATTGTGA
>JAYSOC010000376.1:0-9609 GCA_043723285.1 Ferruginibacter sp.
CTTGGATTAATTAAAATTTCTACCGAAACAAAAAACGAATCCAAATCAAAGTGTGCTATGATGCGTTGTTGAGTGGACACTATTATAATTTATTGTTTAATGAAGGGTTAAGAATTGTCGGGTTGAAGGTTGCGGGTTTGTTTAATTCAAAAGTTAATTAGTTATATGATAGTTTCTAAATATCATAGGGCTAATAACCCTTAACCCGCAACTATTTAACCCGAAACTACATCATCCATAAATCTCCAGCAACCCCTCCGGTACTTCCACATATACTTTTTTATTTTTATTATCCATTTTTATTAGGTTGGCTTCGTGTACTGGTACAAGCGCTTCGTTGCCTTTGTACATAATTGTACATAATATTTGATGCGGCATTTCCATTACTTCTATTATTGGGCCAAGGTTTGTTTCTCCATCTATCATATCGTAACCAAGCATAGCAATAGGAGCGGCTTTGGCTTTGTGTTTATTAAAATCATTTTCTTGGAGCCAAACTTCTTTTGGTGTAATTTTTCTCGCAACTTCTAAGCTATCTATCCCTTCTAATTTTATATAAATTTCTGAATCGCTTTTTATAGAAGTTTTTTCAATAAAGTGAGGCAAAAAATTATTTTTAGGTTGCTCTATAAAAATGGCTTCTACATCTTTTAGTAATGTTCTTTTTCCCAAACTGTGTTGTAAAATTAATTCTCCCGTAAGGCCATGACTAGCTGCTAATTTTCCTATTTTAAAGTATTGCATATTGCAAATTTATTTTATTGTTTTGATGCGTGCAGCATTTATTGAACAATGATTTAATATTGTTTTGTAAATGCTATGGGTGGAACATCCACAGCGGCGGAAAGCCGTGGCAGGTGTATCACCCGCTACTTTAATTGTCAGAGTAAATAAAAAAGTCCCGCAAAAATGCGGGACCTAATTAGTTGTCGTTTGAACAACTGCAGAAATTATTCTGCTGTTGCTGTTGCTTCGTCAGTTGCAGGAGTTTCAGCTACTGGAGCTTCTACTGCTTCTTCTACTGTTGCTTCCGCCACAGGTGCTGCTACTGCTTCTACTTTCTTTACTACAGGTACATTGCGCTTATCCATACGTGCTTTTTTGTCAGCACCTTGGCGTTTTGCTACATGAGCATCATGCTCACTGCTCCATTTAGTAAATTTCTCCATTGCGGTTGCTTCATCAAATAGACCAAGGCCTACACCACGTAACAAATGCTTAAGGAATAATACACCTTTAAACGAAAGAATGCGGCGTACTGTATCGGTGGGTTGAGCACCTTTTTGTAACCAATCCAACGCTTTTTGACGGTCTATCTGAATAGTAGCAGGAACCGTTAAAGGATTGTAAGAACCTAGTTTTTGAATAAATTTACCATCACGAGGGCTGCGGGCATCCGCAATAACGATGAAGTAAAATGGTCTTTTTTTAGACCCATGTCTTTGTAATCTCATTTTGACAGCCATAAAATAGAAATTTTTTGGTTGTTAGTAAATATTGTTAATAATCTTCCTTAGAAAAGGAGCGCAAATATAAGACTTTTTTTTATGATTGCGTATTCTAAGGGCTTAAATATTTGTGAAGTAATGATATTTTTAACAAGGGAACTGTATAAAACACAAAGTAATTAAAAATATTACAAAAGGCTAAGCCTCAAATTAATGAATATCGATTGAAAGAAAAAACAGATTAGCTATGAAAATAAACATTAGAATATTAGGCAACTCTAGAAAACTCAGTTAACCTTTTGTGCTCTTTAATAATAGATGGCATATAGCCGTTTAACTCTGCTTCAAAACTTTTCATTTTATTTTTTGCATCATCAATTTGGCCTGCGTGTACACAAACCTCTATTTCCTTTACTTTAGGTGTTAAAGTAGGTAAACCTACATTGTAGAAACAAGGTGCAATTTTATGTAATACTTCTGCCACTTGTTTGTAAGCCCCAGAAGTAAAATTTAGGTTAATTTGACTGATATCAGAAGGTGTTTCTTCGATGAATAGCTGAAATATTTCGCCTACTTCGTTTACTAACTCTTTATAGTACGAGCTTAAAAAAGCCTTGTCTATTTCAAAATTTGAATTGTTCATATTTATAAAAGTTAGTTTTAGTGGTTTTACTACGTATAATAACGAAATGTTTACAATATTATTGTTTTATGTAGAAATTATTTAGGAACCAATTGTAACTAATGCTTATATAAAAATAACCATTTTTAAACGATTATACTTGTTTTGGGAACAAATAATCACATTAGATAATTGCTAAAATCTTTATTTACATCATTTCAATATGGTTTTATTTATTTAGAAGGGTAAAGCAATTTTTAATGATTGGTCAATTTTATCAGTAGAAATGTACAAGCTATACATATTAGAGGGAGAAAATAAAATATCTTTAGAAAAAGTACAATTTCATTTGGGTAATACGTTTTGGATATGTATTTTTGCAACCCTCAAGTAAATGGAGAGATGCCTGAGTGGCCGAAAGGAACGGTTTGCTAAATCGTCGTACGGGTTACACTGTACCCAGGGTTCGAATCCCTGTCTCTCCGCATTTATTTTGAAAAAATTAATAAATCGGTAGAACTTCTTAGTTCGGGATGTAGCGTAGCCCGGTTATCGCGCCTGGTTTGGGACCAGGAGGTCGCAAGTTCGAATCTTGCCATCCCGACAATTTAAAAACCTTTCATTTTTGGAGGGTTTTTTTATGTCTTGAGATAAAATCTCAAGACGACCCAGTATCGTTAGAAAAGAATATTGCTATTGTGCGGGGTGGTTTGGAGTATTGCCTACCGGCAGGCAGGTTGAAAGTCTAAAGATGAAGGGCTGCCGGATATAAGTGAAAACCTCAGCGCAGCGGAGGTTGTAACGGATAGCCCGAGCAACTGTTGATTATTGCATGTTGTTGACAGCCCCAAATAAAAAATCTACTCTTCAAAATAAACACGTTTTACACGCTGCGAAATATTGGTGAGAATTTCATACGAAATTGTTTCGGCCCACTCTGCCACATTTGCTACGGTTGGTTCTTCGCCAAACACAATTACTTCATCGCCTTCGTGCGCATCTATGCCAGTAATGTCGAGCATGGTCATATCCATACACACATTGCCGATAACGGGAGCTGGGTTTCCATTCACCAACATTTTGCCTTTTCCATTGCTCAAAATGCGTGAGTAACCATCTGCATATCCAATACGAATAGTGGCTGTAAGTGTATCTTCTAACGCTATGCCTTTGCGACTGTAACCAATACTTTCGCCTTTTTTTAAATTTTTTATTTGTGAGATGGTGGTTTTTAAAGTGGTAACATGTTGTAAGCGATGTTGAATAATAGGAGATGAGTCAACACCGTACAACCCAATGCCCAAGCGTATCATATCCATTTGTAAATTTGGATGGCGATAAATGGCGGATGAATTGGCTAGGTGTTTTATAAAATTGTATCCGATTGCTTTTTCAATTGTGTTAGCTGCTGTAATAAATAATTGGGCTTGTTGTTTTGTAAACGAATCAAAATTTTCTGCATCGCTTGCTGCTAAATGGGAGAATACAGAAACAACTTTTATATTTTTTGTTTTGGTTAAAAATTGACAAAGTTTTTCTATATCGCTTTCTTCAAAGCCAAGGCGGCGCATGCCAGTATCTATTTTTATATGCACTGGAAAGTTTTCTATATTTTTTTGTTGAAGAAATTTGTTGAAGGAATGTAGTATATCAAAAGAATATAACTCTGGTTCTATTTTATATTTTACGACGTTTTCGAAACTTGCGGCTTCGGTATTTAAAACCATTATTGGTAATGTAATGCCTGCTTTGCGCAACTCTACTCCTTCATCTACATATGCCACGGCTAGGTAATCTACACCTGCATGTTGCAACACATTAGCTACTTCTGCACTGCCACTGCCATAGCCAAAAGCTTTTACCATAGCCATAGTTTTTACATTGGGTTGCAGCAATTGTTTATATACTTTTAAATTGTGCCGAAGTGCATTTAGGTTTATTTCTAAACGAGTTTCGTGCGCTTTTTGTTCGAGCACTTTGCTTATTTCTTCGAAACGGAAAATGCGTGCACCTTTTAATAAAACTATTTCGTTTTTAAAATTGCCTGTATCTATGTTTTGCAAAAACGCTTCGGTAGTTGGATAAAAACTTGTTTCTTTTATTAACGAAAATGATTGTGCATGTGCAGAAATTTCTTTTCCGATGCCTATAAAGCGACTGATATTTTTCCCGGAAAGTGCCTTTGCAATTTTGCTGTACAAATTATCGGCATCTTTTCCTGATTGCAAAACATCACTCAAAATAACGGTATGCTTTTGTTGTTGTTTTTGTTGTTCTAAAAAATCTAACGAAATACTGAGTGATTGTAGATCGGCACTGTAACCATCGTTTATGATGTAGCAATTGTTTATGCCTTGTTTTAGCTCCATGCGCATTTCTATAGGGCGCAAGTGTTTCATTTTTTCTGCAATGAAGTTTGCATCTTTGTTTAATAATAACATAGTACAACAACAAGTAATGGCATTGTGTATTGAAGCTTCATCGGCAAATGAAATGGAGAATAAAAATTCTTTTTGATTGTGCTCACAAGTTATTTCAGTATTATTATTCTTTTTATTTATTGATTTTACAAAAAGAGATGCGCTATTTTTTTTGCTCCAAGTAAATATTTTTAATGTTGGGTTTTGCTTGCTAATGAAATTTGTGACGGCATTATGTAATTTTTCATCATCGGCACAAAAAATAATTTGCTTGCTGTTTTTAAATAACTGTAACTTCTCATTTATTTTTTCTTCAATATTTGTAAAACCTTCTGCATGTGCACTTCCAATAAAAGTAACAATGCCAATCTCGGGGTCAATTATTTTTTGGAGATTTTCCATTTCGCCTTTTTGCGAAATGCCCGATTCGAAAATGCCAAGTGTATGACCTTCATTCATACGCCACACACTAAGTGGAACGCCTACTTGGGAGTTATAGCTTTTTGGACTACGTATAATATTTTCATCTTCGCCAAGCAATTGATTAAGCCATTCTTTTACGATTGTTTTACCATTGCTACCTGTAATGCCAATAATGGGGTATTGAAATTGATGACGATGAAAAGAAGCTAATTTTTGAAGAGCAACTAAAACATTTTTTACCTGTAAAATATTTGCCCCAAATAAAGCAATTAAATCTTCTTGACTAAAACTATCATCAACAATAAAACATCGTACGCATTTGTTGTATAAAGCTTTTATAAAAGTATTTCCATGCCGCCCTTCTCCTGGCAATGCAAAAAATAATGATGTTTCTGGAAATAATAATTTGCGACTATCGGTTAAAATGTTTTCAATAACAGTATCATTGCCTTGTTGTAAGGTTGTAGCTGAGATGATTTGTGCGATATGGTTTATGTTGTAGGTCATGTGCTATGCATGAAAGGGGCTTCGCCCCGTTCATATCCAAGGGTTTTACCCGTGGTTACTCAAATTCAACCCCGTTGGGGTTGGTTGTAAGTAGTTTTTTGTTGTGATAAATATCATTAATTAATTTTTCTCATTTTCTATTTCTACATAATCATCTGGTGCGCCTTCTTTTTTGTGATATATAGAATAAATAATGGAACTCGTAATACAAAATACAATGACTACTAGCGAAGCCCATTCAGGAATATGCAAATATTTTTTATCTACACCAGCATATTCTAGAAGAGGAATCAACATTTTTACGCCAATAAATAATAGTACAATGGCTATGCCTTCTTGCAAATAATCGAATTTGCTTGCTGCACCACGTAATAAAAAAAACAAACTACGCAAACCAAGCACTGCAAAAATATTGGATGAATAGATGAGCATTTTTTTTGAAGGATCTGGTATTACCGAAAAAACGGCAGGAATAGAGTCTACAGCAAATACAATATCTATTAAGCCTAGCATAACAACAACCATGGCTAATGTTGTGAAAAATATTTTTCCATTTTTTTTAATGATGAAGTTTCCCTTGGGCTCGTCGCTAGTGGTGCGCATCATTTTGGTAAGAAATTTATACGACCAATTTGTTTCAGGATTAAAATCATCTTCTTCATTGCTGGCAAACATTTTAATCCCAGTAAACACAAGGAAGATTCCAAAAATATACATAATCCAATCGAATTTTGCTACCAACTCACTACCTAAGGCAATAAAAATTATTCTAAAAAAAATGGCCATTAATATTCCTAGTAATAATACCCTAGAAAAATTAATTTCTTTTACTTTAAAGAAGGAGAATATAATAATGAACACAAAAATATTATCAACCGATAAAGACCATTCTAATAAATAAGCTGTAATGTATAGTACTGCATCTTTTTTACCATTGCCATCTTCATTTTGCCACCATATGAACGCACAAAATAAAAATGATAGAGCTACCCAAAAAACAGTTTGTGTAAGTGCCGTTTTCAAACCAATTTTTTGATTTTTTTTGCTGAGTAAACCTAAATCAAAAATAAGAGCTAGTAAAATTACTGCCCCAAATACTAAGTATATAAGTTGATGTTGATCCATTTTTATTTAGTATATTTTCTTTTGCGAAGCCATTGAAAAATTATTGCAAAAAGCAACACAATGGATATTGGAACGATAATGTTTATTACCTGCCAAAACGTTTTTTGCTCCTCTGTTTTTTTAGTATCCAATAATCGCACCACATAATCTTTTGCTTTTGCTTCGCTTAAATCGTTTTCATTTACCAAATAATCTAAACAATTTTGCACAAACTCTTTATTGGCAAAAGGAAATTCTCTTTGTGTGCCAAACGTATATTTATTCATACCCATGGGTATTTGGTTTCCTTTATACAAACTGTTTAAAACAATATCACCATCGCCAACTACAATTATTTTATTATTAGATATGCATTGTGGTAAAAAAGATGCATTGTATTGTTGTAAACTATCGCTCATGGCTTGCGTTAGTCTATTGGCAAACATGGAACGAAATTTACCTTCTAGCAATATGGCCGTAGGAATATTAGCCCTTTTAAATTTTGCATCTTCGGGTGCATTTACATTTTCTTTATTGCTTATAACGGCAGGCGAACCAATCGTTCTTGCATTTGCTGACGAACTCAATATTACAGTTTTCTTTATGCCTTCTGCATCTACAGTGTCTAAAGAATTTACAAACTGACCGGATACAAAACCTAAACCTTTATTTATAGGATGATTATTTTTTGAATCCATTACAGGAAAATAATTCCAAGGTAGCAATTCAAATTGGCCATTTCCATTTACATCGAAGGGGAGAAAATCGCATTGCAAATCCATTAGTAAATCTGCATTAATGCGCACACCATAATTAAACAACAAATCATTAATCTTTAAATTTCTATCGAGAGCAGTTACTTCTCCTTTTTTTGTTTGCATGCTATCCATTTCTGCACTTAGCCTATCGCCAAACAATAATAATTTACCACCATTAATTACATATTGATCTAATTTTAATTTTTCTTCATCACTAAAACCAATTGTTGGTTTCACAATTACCAACACCTTCATTTCAGCTGGCAAAAACTTTGGCGCATTTAAATCAAACGTGAAAAGTTTATAATCTTGTTTTAAAACA
Organism: Ferruginibacter sp.; assembly: GCA_043723285.1. Lineage (GTDB taxonomy): Bacteria > Bacteroidota > Bacteroidia > Chitinophagales > Chitinophagaceae > Ferruginibacter. The sequence continues at coordinate 7,605 of JAYSOC010000376.1, forward strand.
TTTTCAATTAAATCGTACGTGTTATAATTCATCGGCTCGCCATTGCCAATAGCATAACCAACAATTGTTTTTTCAGTTTGAATAATTTTTGCAACAGCATCTGCTAGTTTATATTCAAGCAAAGCTTCGGCACTATTGAGTTCTGTAAAATTGATAAGCGGTGTTTTGCCTTTGTATAATTCTACCAGCTGTGTTTTGTCTTTGTAATGCAGCATGGCAAATGGATATACAAATTGTTGTTGCTGCCCTTCTTTTACTTGGCTGGTGAGGTTTATTGGATACAAACCTAAGCCACTCAATGTATCGCCGTATTTTATTTCTGTGTTTGGCATCACATCATCTGGACTAATAAAATTGTTTTGTATTTTATTGCCTGCTATTTCTTTAAACTCCTGTAGCAAATCTTTTGTAGAAGAAGCCAATTGCTTAAATCCTGATGGATAATTTCCTTTTAAAAAAACATCTACCATTATTGGCTCATTAATTTTTTTAAGTAATTTTTTTGTAGGAGTGCTAAGTGTAAATCGATTCTCGTTGGTAAGATCTATACGAGCATGAAACAACGATGCAGCCCAATTGAGTACAAACAATAATACCAATATTATTGGCAACCAAAATTTATTATGTAAAATTTTTCTAAACATTATTTTCTGCTAATCTTTTTTACGGTTATTAATAATGAAAGAAAAATAATTGTTAAAAAATAGACAACATCTCTTGTATCAATAACGCCTCTACTAATACTGCGGTAATGAAAATCTATGCCCAACATTTCTATATAATAATCTGCACTGCCAGCAAAAAATGGCAACTTGCTTATGGCATTAAAACCAAAATATAGAATAAGGCATACAAAACCACTTACCAAAAATGCTACAACAGCATTGCTCGTAAAGCCACTACAACAAAGGCACACCGCAGCAAATGTTGCTGCTAACAAAAATAAACCAATATAACTTCCTACAATACCACCTGTATCTATACTGCCTTGTGCGCTTAATGTTTTTATACTGATTACATATATGAGTGTTGGAATAATAATAAAAAGTAGTACCAATAGAATAGCTACGTATTTGCCCCAAACAATTTGCCAAGCAGACAATGGTTTTGTTTTTAATAATTCAACCGTACCTGCTTTAAATTCTTCGGATAGGGAATGCATGGTAATGGCAGGTACTAAAAATAACAATACCCAAGGTGCAATTTCAAAAAAAGTAGATAGAGAGGCATAATTGTTTTCTAAAATACTATTAGTAGGAATTATAAAAAGAAAAATACCGCACACCAACATAAAGAGTATGATGGCAATATAACCAGTAAGATTACTAAAAAAACGATTTAATTCTTTTTTACAAATGCTGTACATATAGCTTTAAAATTGCTGCAATTTAAGCTATACCATTTTAAACCAAACAGCTAACTTATATTAAAATAATAAATATTCGAAAACAGAGGCAGCATAATCATTTTATTGGTAGTCTTGGATGCAATAAGTGTCTTTTTTGTACATTTTATAAAATAGATAACCATCAAATTTTGATAATTTTTTATACTTGTCAAAATATTTATAATAGGCTGTTAACTGAAACTAACTACTATTCCCCTGCTTTATAAAAAGTAGGGGATTTTTTTTAATGACTAAAGCCCATGTCTTTCTTATACAAATATATAATAATCACTTTTTTAAACTAGTTTTTATCTTAAAAAGAGATGTTTAACCTTATGTATAATAATAATAATTGTGTATAAAGTTTTTTTGAACAGAAAATAAAACATTCTACTTTACTGTCTTAAACCATTTATTTTAAATTAAAATTCCTTTCATGAAAAAATTATTCGGCATGTTTTCTTGCTGCGCTATTTTAGCAGTTAGTTGTACAAAATCTTCTATTAACGATGATGAAACCACAAAAGATGAAATTGTTACAAGCCCATTAACACATCGTGCATGTGCATCGCAAGAAGTGTTGGAAGCTCAATTAAAAGCAGATCCTACATTGGCTAG
>JAYSOC010000377.1:0-3781 GCA_043723285.1 Ferruginibacter sp.
TTTATTTTAAAACCAATTTGGAGCTATGGACTTCAAATCATTTTTTAGCATTTGTTGCGGCTGTCTGCACTACTCCTCGTTCCGCTTCGCTCCACTGTGGGGTAGTGCTGCCCATCCGCCAGCCCTTCATCAGCAACTCAATATTCAACTATTATTATGCAATAGATTGGCAATATATTTTTACCAAATGACAATTATAAATCAAATGGTTTTAATATCTTAGCAAAATGAACACCTATGCAGAGGAAAATTATTTAAAAGCGCTCTTTAACCTAAGCAACGAAAAAGGAGAAGTAACCGTGCAAGAACTAAGCAAAGAGCTACAAATAAAAATGCCTTCTGTAAATAGTATGGTTAAAAAATTAGCAGAAAAAAAACTCGTATATTATGAAAGCTATAAACCGCTTCGCTTAACAGACAAAGGCAAAAAAGAAGCGGGTCTAATTATAAGAAAACACAGATTAACAGAAATGTATCTAGTAGAAAAAATGGGATTTGGTTGGGAGCAAGTACACGAAATTGCAGAGCAAGTAGAGCATTTACAATCTCCCTTATTTTTCGATAAAATGGATGAGATAATGGGTTTTCCAAATGTAGATCCGCATGGATCGCCCATACCAGATAAGGATGGTAAAATACAATGGCTTCAATATAAAAAACTGAGCGACCACAAAGTAGGCGACAGTATTAAACTTGCAGCTGTAACCAATTCATCCGAAGATTTTTTAAAGCTCTTAAACAGCCGTGGGCTTCATCTTGGGCTTGTAGTAAACGTTATTGCTGTAGAAGATTTTGATGGAAGTATGGTAGTAAATTATGGAAAAAAAGAGAATGAAATGTTGAGTAAAATGGTAACAGAAAAATTATTAACCGAAAAAATATAATAATGAAATACAGACCAAATTTAGTTATCAAACCTACAACAAGAGATAAATTTATCCAGCTTTTTTCTTACCTGTTTTTATTAGCTAGTTATATAATGGCTTTTTGGATATACTCAACATCTCCAGAAAAAATTCCCTACCATTTTAATACAAATGGATTGCCCGATATAATGGAAACAAAAAGATATATTTTCTTTATTCCTTTAATGGCCACTCTAGTTTTTTTATTGTTAAATTTTCTTTTTAAAAGACCTCACAATTACAATTATTCTCAAGAGTTAAACGAAGATAATGTAGAAGAAAATTATAGAAGAGGAATACTGCTTTTAAGGGTATTAAACATAGTTATAATTGCTTTGGCTATTGCTTTTATTTATGAAATATATATTGGTATTGAGCATTACTATTATCCATCAAAAGAAATTATATCAACAGATTAATTTAATAGGAATCTAAAAAGTATTTTTTCATATTTCAAGTACACAATAGATGCATAATAATTTTATTTGAAAAATATTTCTGTTGCACCATACCCATACAAGTGATGGTACCGATTTACAAAAGATTTCACTTCTTTTTTCAATTTTAATATATCATGTATTTCTTCTTTTAGCTTGCCCTCTCCTACACCATGTATGATGGTAAGTGTAAGTTGCTTGTGCGCTACCGCAAGCTCGTAATATTTTTCAAAATTGTTTAGCTGTGTGGTGAGTATTTCGAAATTGGTAAGGTCTTCCCAATTATTGCTAAGTTTTTCTATATGCAAATCTACTACACTGCGTGCAGGTGGTAAGTTTTCCCTAATCTTACCTGCGTCGTATAATCGAAAACCTGCACCACCAAGTCGGCTTAGGTCAACTTTTTCATCATCAATTTTATCGGGGTAATGTGTAAACAATTCGTATGAAAAGGATGGCTCATTTTTTTGCTGCGTTTCTTCTATTTTTTTAAATAGCTTTTTACCATTTAACTTAAAAAAAACTTCGTGTGCAGGTGCTTTCTTTTTATCGGGAATGGTAAGGCAAAATTCAAATTCAAATTTTGGGGCCTCTCCCATGTCTTCAAAGCTTACATCGTGCAAATAAAATTCTGAAAGCCCCTCAATATTATTTTTTAGGTTAAAAGAGTTTTCTCCATTAAACATTAAATTGTAATTAAAATCGTATCCTTCTTCATTTTGGTTTATCAAAAATATTTTTAATTTTTCTACCACATCATCATCAAAAATATCTTTATCGTAAATGGGCAAAAAGTTTAAGAAAACACCATCGCCTACTTTTTGTTTTTTTGCAGGCTTTTCTCTTTTAATATTATCAACATAAATTGTTTTCTTTTCTACAACCTTTTTTGGTTTAAAAAACATGTTAAAATAAGGAAAATCAATTTGATCCATATACGCCGGAAACCTTACCCCACGCACTTCTATCATCACCATTTGTTCATTCATCAGTTCTATTACTTTACCTTCTTCGTCTGTTGCTTTTACGATAATTTTATCGCCTACTTCGTATTTCATTTTTGTATTTTTCGCTGCAAAGTTAAATGAGTTTTCGCTGTTTGTAAGTGCTTTATTTAAAGAATTAGTTTTGCTGCTTCGCTTACAAAAGGGTCTTGCCACTAAGACTCAAAGGCACTAAGCTTTTTTTGCTTCGCAAAAATATATTTGCCGAAAAGGCGGGAAGGCGTTTTTGCTTCGCAAATAATTGCTGCCACGAATTACAAGAATAAGCACGAATTGTTTTTGCCTCGCAAAAATATTCTTTGTAGTTATTTGCTTGCTAGCTTACTTTTTTTAAACCCATACAAAAAATAAACCACCAAACCCAAGCCTAACCAACCGCCAAACCAAAGCCAGTTAGCCAATGTCATCCCTGTAAGTAAATACAAACAAGATGCTACGCCAAGCAATGGTATGAGCGAATAATTTTTTATGAATGCGAGTATTGCTAAACCAAACATCAATAACCAAAATAAAATAACAGAAACTTTCATGGTTTTACTTTGCTCAGTATTGGCGGCATTAATAAAAGATTTTGCAAAATTTATTTTTTCTGATGCTATACTTCTGACTGCTAAAGAATCTTTCAAGTCTTTAAAATTAGAATCAATTTTATTTTCTACTATCAAAGCATTTTCAAAACTTTGTGCAATTGCTATTGTATCAGAAAATTTAGCTGGAATGATTGCTGCTAAAGCATCTACCCTTTTTTCGTTGCTAAAATCAAATTTATTAGAAAAATAATTTTTGCTTAAAGATGAAGCTAAAACAATAGAACCTAGTAACATTATTGGGAAAATAATCTTTCCATTTACATAAGGCATATTAAATTTACCAGCTATTTTTTCTTTCCGTGGAATTAATAAAATACCACCACACACCAATACAAATGCAAACAGTGTGGCAATACTTGTAAAGTCTAATACAAAAGTTTTATCGGTAAATAAAATAGGCACCCCAACTACTAAGCCAGTTACAATTGTTGCAAAAGAAGGTGTTTGAAATTTTTTGTGTATTTTTTGAAAAGCAGGTGGCAACAAACCATCACGGCTCAGGCTCATCCAAATGCGTGGTTGCCCCATTTGAAAAACAAGCAATACACTTGTCATGGCAACAACAGCACAAATAGATACCAAAAATTGCATCCAACCCACATTCAAATTTTGTTTTTCAAAAATGAATGCTAATGGATCACCAACACCATCAAAGTTTTTATAGTCAACTGCGCCAGATAAAACAAGCGTGAGCAAAATATAAACAACCGTACAAATTACCAATGAATAAATCATACTTCTTGGCAAATCTCTTTGAGGATTTTTACTTTCTTCAGCCATTACACTTACGGCATCAAAACCAATATAGGCAAAGAATACACTAGCTACAGCAGCCATTACACCAC
>JAYSOC010000378.1:0-3779 GCA_043723285.1 Ferruginibacter sp.
GGAAACTGTCCAAACATGGGCGAATGTTGGGGTGCAGGCACTGCTACGTTTATGATACTTGGTAATATTTGCACTCGCAGTTGTGGCTTTTGTGCTGTGGCTACTGGCAGACCCGATGCAGTAGATTGGGATGAGCCACAGCGTGTAGCTGAAGCTATACATTTAATGAAGGTAAAACATGCAGTTATAACATCGGTAGATAGAGATGAACTGAAAGATGGCGGAAGTATCATTTGGGAGAATACCATAAAAGCCGTGTATGCATTAAACCCCGATACTACTTTGGAAACATTGATACCAGATTTTAAAGCGGAGAAAGAGAATATACAACGCATCATAAATGCTGCGCCAGATGTGGTAAGTCATAATATAGAAACAACCGAACGTCTAACAAAGCAAGTACGCATTCAAGCCAAATACTGGCAGAGTATGGAAACGCTAAAAATTTTGAAAGAAGGCGGCATGCGAACCAAGAGTGGCATTATGCTTGGGCTTGGCGAAGCTAAAGAAGAAGTGATACAAACGCTCACTGATTTATACAACAGTGGTGTAGATGTGGTAACGATTGGGCAATATTTGCAACCTACAAAAAAGCATTTACCTGTGAATCGTTTTATACATCCAGATGAATTTGCAGAGTATCGTGAAATAGGCTACCAACTTGGTTTAGATTATGTGGAGAGTGGGCCACTAGTACGTTCTAGCTATCACAGCGAAAAACATGTAATACCAAATTGGGGACGGAATAAGTGGATGGAGGAGAAGGTTTAAGGTTGTTTGTTGTTTAATGTTTGTTGTTTGTTGTTTGTTGTTTGTTGTTGATTTTTCAAATAATTAAAGTTATAAAATTAGTTTGATGATGGTTTTTAAACTGTTTTCAAACTTTTTTCATTTAAAGATAAATATGTTTTTAAAAAATATTTTTAGTAAGCGTTTTATTCCTGCGGGAATTGTGTTTGGCAGTTTTGTGGGTGTATCGGTGTTGATTAGAATTGTTTTGATGATTTATTCAGCAACTGTTTCGCATATGAAAATATGGGAATTCCCTGTTGCATTGCTTACTGGCTTGTTGTATGATATTGTGGTTGGTTTTTTTGTGGCTATTCCTTTTATTATATATGTTTGGTTTCAAAATGAATTTATTTACAAGAAAAAGATTGTGCCATTTATAATTGCTGCATTCGTTTTAGCGATAGCGTTATTGGTTTTTACCAATATTTTCCCAAAAGAATTAAATGAATTGATATACCAAATTTTTACTGGGTATATCTTTTTAAGGTTTGCCATTTATTTGTTGATGGCTTTTGTACCACTAATATGGAGGCAAAAAATAAGAGTAGTATTGATGAATATTATGCTTGCCATATTTTTTGTTTGTCTTTTTTTTAATGCAGCAAGTGAATGGTTTTTTTGGGAAGAATTTTCTACACGATATAATTTTATTGCCGTTGATTATTTAATTTATACCAACGAAGTTATTGGTAATATTAAAGAATCGTATCCTATTGGTTTATTGATTTCTACTATTGTTGCTGTTACTTCTATTGCTTTATTCTTTACTAGAAAGTTAATTTTCGTTTGGGTAAAAAGTTGTGAAATAATAAAAGAAAGAACGTGGAAAGCCTTGTTATTACTAGCTTTTACTTCATTGTTGTATTTTGTAGTGCAAGAGCCATGGCATAGGTTTAGCAATAATGAATATGCAAATGAATTGGCTGGAAATGGTATTTATCAATTTGGTGTAGCATTTAAAAACAACGAATTGGATTTTTATAAATTTTATAAAACCCTGCCAGATGAAGAAGCTTTTAAAATTGTGCGTGAGCAATTAAAAGATAGTAATAGTACTTTTACTAGTAACGATGTTTTTAATATTGAAAGAAATATTACTAGTACAAAACCAGAGCGAAAATTAAATGTTGTATTAATAAGTGTAGAAAGCTTGAGTGGAGAGTTTATGAAACACTTTGGCAATACACAAAGCATAACTCCGTTTTTAGATTCGTTGGCAGATAAGAGTTTATTTTTTACACAGCACTATGCATCGGGTACACGTACGGTGCGTGGGCTAGAGGCACTCACACTTTCATTACCGCCTGTGCCAGGGCAAAGTATTGTAAAGCGCCCTGATAATGAAAATTTATTTACCCTAGGTTCAGTTTTTAAAAGTAAAGGTTATACCACGCAATACATTTATGGGGGTTACAGTTATTTCGATAATATGAAAGCATTTTTTGCGGGCAATGGTTATGATGTAATAGATAGAGATGCAATAAAACCTGAAGATATACATTATCAAAATATATGGGGCGTGGCAGATGAAGATGAATTTACTTTAGCCATAAATACGTTGGATAAAAATGCAGCGTTACAAAAACCTTTTTTTACGCATATAATGACAGTGTCTAATCATAGACCGTTTACATATCCTGATGGTAGAATTGATATACCTTCTGCTACGCAAAGTAGAGAAGGAGCTGTAAAATATACAGACTATTGTATTAATAAATTTTTGAAAGAAGCAGCTTTAAAGCCGTGGTTTAACAATACCATTTTTGTAATAGTTTCCGACCATTGTGCAAGTAGTGCAGGTAGTACACAATTGCCCGTAAATGTATATCATATTCCGTTGCTTATTTATTCGCCTACAAACATACAACCTAGTGTGGTAAACACTTTAACTGCTCAAATAGATATTGCACCAACTATTTTAGGGCTACTTAATTTTAATTACAAGAGCAAGTTTTTTGGTCAAGATATTTTTAAAACAACTGCGGAAAATAGACGAGCATATATCAGCACTTACCAAGGATTAGGTTATATTAAAAAAGAACAATTAGTAATTCAATCTCCAGTAAAAAAGGTAAACCAGTTTATACCAAATTTTATTACTGGCGAAGCGGTAGGTGTTCCTCTAAATGATAGTTTGGGTAAAGAAGCTATATCGTTTTATCAAGCTTCTGTGTGGTTAATTAAAAATAAAAAGTATGGCAAGTAGGATGCAATTGTAGTTCATATTTTTTTGAACAAATTTGATATCATTTGCTAACTTGTTATCTTTGTTTAAATAAGAAATTATACAATGACTTCAGCCGCAAAAGCCATAGCAGAAAAATTATTACAAATAAATGCTGTAAAATTGAATATAGAAAACCCATACACATGGGCAAGTGGGTGGAAAAGCCCAATTTACTGTGATAATCGCCGTGCGCTTGGTTTTCCTTGCATTAGAGATTTTATTAAAAGTGAATTAGCTGCTGTAATTTTCGAATATTTTTCTGATGCAGAAACAATAGCAGGTGTAGCAACTGCAGGAATATCTTGGGGCGCCATGGCAGCAGACCAACTAAAACTTCCTTTTATGTATGTGCGTCCAAAGCCAAAAGAACATGGCATGGGTAATCAAATAGAAGGCATGTATGAAAAAGGACAAAGAGTAGTGGTAATAGAAGATTTAATATCTACTGGAAAAAGTAGTTTACAGGTATGTGAGGTTTTGCAAAAAGAAGGACTAATAATAGATGGCATGGTTTCTATTTTTAATTATGGTTTTTCTCATGCTGCTGAGGCGTTTGAAAAAGCTAGCATAAAATTATATTCGCTTAGTAATTATGAAGAATTAATTGAGTTGGTAAAAGAAAAAGGAGAACTAAATGAAGCCCAATTGAATTCTTTGTTAAAATGGAGAGAAAACCCAGCAGAGTGGGGGAAATAAAATATTTTTACTTACAATAAAAAAATATGAAATCAATTCTGATTGTATTACTTACTTTGTTATT
>JAYSOC010000379.1:0-3776 GCA_043723285.1 Ferruginibacter sp.
CCTTGTGGTAATAAAGCAAGTTGAGATACTTTGGCACTTACAAATAACATGGCACTGCTATTTACACAAGTAGCCACACATGCACCACAGCCTATACAAGCCGCCGCCATAAATGCATCATCGGCATTTTTTTTATCAATGGGTATGGCATTTGCGTCCACCGCATTACCAGTATTTACACTGATGAACCCTCCAGCTTCTATGATTCTATCAAAAGCTGTTCTGTCCACCATCAAATCTTTCACCACAGGAAAAGCCTTACTACGCCAAGGTTCTACCACTATCGTATCCCCATCTTTAAAAGCACGCATGTGCAATTGGCAAGTAGTATTCTCCTTCCAGGGGCCGTGCGCCTCACCGTTTATATGCATGCTACACATACCGCATATACCCTCACGACAGTCATGGTCAAACGCAATGGGTTGCCCACCTTCGTGTATAAGCTGCTCGTTCAATACATCAAACATCTCCAAAAAACTCATCTCACTCGAAATGTCTTTTACTTGGTATGTTTCAAAACTTCCCTTTGCTTTATTGTTTTTTTGACGCCAAACTTTTAGGGTCAAATTCATGCGGTAATGTTCCATTCGGTTAATTGTTAAATTGTTTTATTGTTCTATTGTTGGTTGGTTCGAGATAATTTGAACTTTCTTTCAATTAGTCAATTGTTTAATTGTTGCAAGGTTAAATTGTTATATGGTTTAAAATAGTCCAACCAACTTTTCAATTATTGCAATCTTTTATATGTATTTTAAATCACTAATTTTTCATTTGTATATTTTATCAAACTATTTAATGCCTTTGGCAATTTATCTAGTTCTGTAAAAATATGATTGTACTGTTCGTCAGTAATCAATTTTCTCACTTTTGCTTTTTCATTCCAATCAAAACTTTCCTTTAAAGAACCTTTGCTATATCTATAAAAATTTACTTTATCTTTCTTAAAATGCCTTCCAAATCCCTCTGCAATATTTGCCGATATTGAATCCACAGCATTTACCATTTGTGTTCCTATCGTTTTCTTTGCAAACAAATCCCAACTTCCATAAACAATTTCCCAAACGTAATTACTTAACTTAAATGCAATTTTATATGCTTCAATGTCATTGAGTTTTAAGTAAGTTTTCTCCTGTTGCATTGTTGTATTGCTAAATTGTTTAATTGTTATTTGGTTCTTTTAAAATGGTAACATCAATCAATTTTCTTAAAGCATTTTTTTAATTAAAATTTAATCTATTTGCTATTTTTTAAAAACTTTAGAAGTAAACAAACTCAAAAACAATTTAACCATGAAACAATTAAACAATTGCCTATCATAAAAGAACCTTCCTTTCTCAGAATCCCAACAACAATTTAACCATGCAACAATTAAACAATTTTATTTATAACTCCTTTGTGTTGGTTTTACTATTTCAAAAGCCAATTCTTCTTTATGTAAGTCCCAAGCACTTTCTCCTTTATGCTCCCATGCTGAAACGAATGCAAAATTCACATCATCCCTTTTCGCCTCACCATCTTCTGTTTGACTTTCTTCTCTAAAATGCCCCCCGCAACTTTCGTTTCTTGTAAGTGCATCTACACACATCAACTCACCAAGCTCAATAAAATCCGCTACTCTACCTGCTTTATCCAACTCAGGGTTCATTTCATTTATTTCGCCAGGTACACGTACATCGCTCCAAAATTCTCTTTTCAAAGCTTGTATATCTGCAATAGCTCCTTTCAATCCTTCTTCGCTACGAGCCATACCACATTTATCCCACATTATCAAACCAAGGCGTTTGTGAAAACTCTCTACAGATTTCGTACCCTTTATATTCATCAAGGTATTTATTCTTTCTGCCACTGCATTCTCTGTATCTATAAACGCTTGTTGGTTGGTATCTATTGCAGGGTTACGAATTTCTCCTGCCAAATAATTTCCAAGTGTGTATGGTATTACAAAATATCCATCTGCCAAGCCTTGCATGAGTGCTGATGCGCCTAAACGATTTGCACCATGGTCGCTAAAGTTTGCTTCTCCTAGTGCATACAATCCTTTTATAGATGTTTGCAATTCATAGTCCACCCACAAGCCACCCATGGTATAATGCACCGCAGGGTAAATGCGCATTGGCATGCTATAAGGGTCTTCACCCGTTATCTTCGCATACATGTCAAACAAATTACCATATTTTTCTGCCACCACTGTTTTACCAATGGCAATAATTTCTGCTTCGGGCACATTCGTCAATCCCTTCTTACCCACTTCTATTTTTCCGTATCTTTTTATAGCATCTGCAAAATCTAAAAACACAGCCATCTTTGTTGTACCTACGCCGTAGCCTGCATCGCAACGCTCCTTTGCTGCACGACTAGCCACATCTCTCGGTACCAAGTTTCCAAAAGCAGGGTATCTTCTTTCTAAGTAATAATCTCTTTCTTCCTCAGGTATTTCGTGGCCTTTTCTTGTATCGCCTTGCTTTTTCGGTACCCAAATACGTCCATCATTTCTTAAACTTTCACTCATGAGTGTTAGCTTGCTTTGGTGGTCGCCACTTACAGGTATGCAAGTAGGATGTATCTGTGTAAAACATGGATTTGCAAAATACGCTCCTTGCTTATGTGCTCTCCAAGCCGCTGTCACATTGCTTCCCATGGCATTTGTACTCAAATAAAATACGTTGCCATATCCACCAGTACACAGCAAAACTGCATGCCCACCATGTCTTTCCAATTCTCCCGTTACCAAATTTCTTGCTATAATTCCTTTCGCCACACCATCTATCAACACTACATCTTGCATTTCGTGGCGGCGATACATCGTTACATTTCCAAGCGCTACTTGTCTTTCCAATGCGCTGTACGCACCAAGCAATAATTGTTGCCCTGTTTGTCCTGCTGCATAAAACGTACGCTGCACCTGCGTTCCACCAAAACTACGGTTACTTAGCAAGCCACCATATTCTCTAGCAAATGGTACACCTTGCGCCACACATTGGTCAATGATAGATGTACTCACTTCAGCCAAGCGATGTACATTTGCCTCTCTTGCACGATAATCTCCACCCTTCACCGTATCATAAAACAAACGGAAAACTGAGTCACCGTCATTTTGATAATTTTTTGCAGCATTAATACCACCTTGCGCAGCTATGCTATGTGCACGGCGTGGGCTATCTTGAAAGCAAAATGCCTTCACTTTGTAACCTAGCTCGCCCAAAGATGCCGCCGCTGATGCGCCTGCAAGCCCTGTGCCTACTACAATCACTTCAAGTTTTCTTTTGTTAGATGGGTTTACAAGTTGCACATGCCCTTTGTAATCTTCCCACTTTTTTTCCATTTCGCCTTGCGGAATTTTTGAATTCATAAACGTTTTTTTACCTCACCCCCGCCTCTAAAAATTAGAGGAACTCGATTTGTGAAATTTTAAAATCTATATTTAATCAAACTTTTTTATTTTTGTCCAAGCAAGAACAACAGCTATACTCAACATTGTTGTGTCACTCACTTCATCGGCATACCATTATTCATCTTTTATTATGCATCAGACCAACAATTTTTTATTAGATTAAAATACTTTATCTAATACTTTATCTTCAACCTTATCTTCTAGCCATCCCTCTACACGAAGTGGAGAGGGTTAGGGTGAGGTCCACCCAAAATGCATAGCCACAGGCATACTAGCAAACAACAATGATATACCTACGGAATAAACCACTCCTATCGTGTTTATCATTGGTGTATTTCTTTTATGATTTACCCCAAAAGTTTGAAATGCACTTTGAAACCCATGC
>JAYSOC010000380.1:0-9546 GCA_043723285.1 Ferruginibacter sp.
TTAAATATTTTTCTGCTCTTGTGAGTGCTACATAAAATAATCTTCTCAATTCTTCACCCTCAGCTGCATCGCTTGGTGCGGATGCAAACATCGTATCAGGAAATTTATAGCCACTTTGTGGTTTTCTTTTCTTTTCCCAAGATGATGCATTTACCCCTGCAAAAAATACATATTCAAACTCCAAACCTTTGCTACCATGTGCTGTGAGAAGGTTTACGGCTTTTTCATTGCCCGATACTTCTATCAATGGCAATGGTAGATTTTCTTTTTTCATTAAATCCAACACATTCATAAATCCTTTTAAGTCTAAATATGGATTGCGAGCCGTTTCTGTTTTTACAAAATCGAATAATGCAGTGAGTAGTTGTAATAATTTTAATTTTTCTTCGTGCTGCATAATGTATGCAAGCACGCCGCCATTGCGTATAATCCTATCCAATATTTGTTGTAGGGATACATTAGATACATCTGCTATCAAACTTTCAATAATGGCACTTGTGTTTTTTAATTGTTGGCTTATTCCGCTATCAAATAAATCTTTTGGAGCTTGGTTAGCTTTGTCAAACAATAATTTTCTGATAGAACTTCTTTCGTCCTTGTAATTTTTTGCATTGACTTCTACTGTAATTTTTGCAATATCAATCGGTGCTATTTTATAAAAATCGTAATGCAATATTTCAAACAACAATTCATCGCCACCATAAGGCGTATCATGCTCTGCATTTAAATAACGCATGATGGTTATTATTTTATTTACAAAAGCATTACTTAAAATATTGATGTTTCTTTTGCTAAAAACAGGTATTGCTTTTAGTCGCAAATATTCTGCTAAGGCTTCTCCATATTTATTTTCTTTGTAAATAACGGCAATCTTTCTAGGTTCAATTTCGCTTTTTAACAATGAAGCTATTTCAGCTGTAATACCCGCCATTTCTTCTTTTACGGAGTTGTATTCTTTTATACTTGGCTTATTGGTAAGTGTTTTAATTTTATCATTACTTGCTAGTAAATCTTTACTTAACCCTTCAATATTTTTTACCAACCGCTCTTCGTTTTTATCAATAAGCGTTTTGGCAATATCTAAAATGGGTTGTGTACTTCTGTAATTATTGGTAAGCACAACGGTTACCATTTCGCTGCTATAATGGTTTGCAAAACGCAACATATTTTCTACATTGGCGCCTTGAAAACGGTAAATACTTTGGTCATCATCTCCCACCACAAATACATTGGGTGTATCCCAATAGCTAATGAGTTGTTGTACCAATTTGTTTTGTGTGCCGCTCGTATCTTGGTATTCATCCACTAATACATATTGAAAGCGCTCTTGGTAGTTTGATAACACATTGGGATTTTCTTCAAAAGCTTTTATTACCCAATTTATCATATCATCAAAATCATATCGGTTGCGCTCCCGCATAAGAGATTGATAATTGTCAAATTCATTTACTGCTGCACGCAACTTTTCTTTCTTTTCTTTTTCTTCTTCAATTTTATCCGTACGTATATCTCCTTTTTTAAATTCTTTGGTGGCACGCTTGGCTATGTATTCATCACGGCTTGGCAAGTCTGCTATGTATTCATCTATCTTTTCGTTGATGAATTGTGACGTCCAACCTTCTCGTTTCATGTTAGAAAATAATTGTTTTAAATTATTTATTTCGTAATACACATCGCCCCTGTATCGCTTTATTGGATTGTCTTTGGAGAAATTGTCTATCATTTTTTTAAACAATTCTATATTCTCTAATTCTGAAATAGCATCCAACGAATTTTTTTCAAACAACGATAAATTATCTTGAATAACATCGTTGCAAAAAGCATGAAACGTATAAATATTTACCTTGTATGCATCTGCACCTATAAACGATTGTAAACGTCTTCGCATGGCAATGGCGCCTGCATCTGTGTATGTGAGGCAAAGAATATTATCTGCCAACACATCGGGGTTCATTAATATTTTACCAATGCGTGCCGCTAGTATTTGTGTTTTGCCTGTACCGGGCCCCGCAATTACCATTACCGGTCCTTCTGTAGTATCCACGGCTTTTTGTTGCTGTGGGTTTAGCTTGGCGTATTCTTCTTCAAATTTTTGTTGAAGCTGTTGTTGGTAGGTTTGCATTAATATTTATTTATTGGCCACTAATGGCACGAATTTTCACGAACAAGTCTGATATTGTTTATGTAATTTTTATTACATTTTACTTTTCAATTTTATTATAAGTGAAAAGTAATAAAAACTAAGCACACAATTTAATATTTAATAAAAATAATGATGCATTTATTATTTGCATATTTAATTTCTAATCGCCATTCTTTATTTTTTCTTTCTTCTAAATTCATTTTCATTTCTTACTTTTAAAAAATGAAAATCATTGCCATGATACCGGCACGCTATGCCGCTACAAGATTTCCTTATAAACTTATGCAACCCTTGGGTGGCAAAACGGTTATACGTATGACTTACGAAAACACCTTAGCAACAAATTTATTTGATGATGTAATAGTAGTAACAGATCATCAAATTATTTTTGATGAAATAACAAAGCACGGCGGCAAAGCCATTATGAGTATTGCCCAACACGAAAGCGGAAGCGATAGAATAGCAGAAGCCATAAAAAATATGGATGTAGATGTAGTGCTAAATGTGCAAGGCGATGAACCATTTGTAAGCAAACATATGCTTCAAAAATTGGTACATGTTTTTATAGATGATGAAGCGCAAATAATACAAGTGGCATCACCCATAAAAAAGATTACCGACATAGCACAAATTACCAATCCTAACATTGTAAAAGTAGTAGTTGACAAAAATATGAATTCTCTACTTTTTAGCCGTAGTGTAATTCCATATCATAGAGAGCAAAGTATTACGCCAATTTATTACGAACATATTGGCGTATATGCATTTAGAAAAGAAGCGCTTTTGCAATTTACTACTTGGGAAATGACGCCGCTTGAAGCCTCAGAAAAAATAGAATGCCTCCGATACCTAGAAAACGGCGTACAATTAAGCATGGTTCTAACTGAAGAAGAGGTAGTTAAAATTGACGTTCCAGAAGATTTAGTGAAAGCAGAAATATATTTTAACAAAATTTTGTGATATTGATATTTTGTGGTAGATTTAGGTCACCTAAATATTACAAACATGAAAAATTTATTAAACAACGACAATTACTGCGAACTTACTCTAAGAATTCAACAATTGCAACCAGAAAGCAAAGCCAAATCTGGTAATATGAATGCACCGCAAATGCTTGCCCAAGTATCGGAAGATTGTAAAGTTCCGCTAAGCGATAAGCCAATGCCACGTTCTATAATGGGAAGATTAATTGGTTGGGCTTTTAAGCCAGAGTTGTATAATGATGAACCTTGGAAAGAAAATTTCTTTACATCATCTACCCTTGAAAATAATGATGCGAAAGATTTTAATAAAGAAATGTTGGGTCTTTTAACATTGGTAGAAACTTTTCACACAACCAATACTGAAAATATTGGCCGCCATGCACACCCAGTGTTTGGAAAATTTACACCAGAGCAATGGGGTCAGGCTATGTATAAAAATTTAGATCGTCATTTGGTGGAGTTTGGTGTGTAACACTTTATTTTTTGTACGGAAAATCTACAGCTGCTGTCTTTAGCATTCGTCTAAGTATGTCAAAAATATTTTCGTCAACTTTTCCATTGGGAAGATATTATTTTTGCCATAAAATGGTGTGGCTTGTTTTTTCTACGATGCCAATTTGGGTTACAACTTTAAACTTACTTCCTAAAATTGGAGCACCTACTCCATCTACAATTAATAATGCATTATAATCATCATCGGTGTATCTTTTTGATAAATTAACATTACAAAGTATTACTGCATCAACATCCAGCATTTTTGCAAATGTATCTTTTGAAAGTTCTTTAAATTGTCCAAAGCTCATTCCTTTCGAAAACAATATCTCGTTTGTTTTTTTAATGTCTAGCAATGTAATTCTATAATTGTTTTTATTTTTTTAAAACCATTTATTCATTTCAGTTTGAATCATAAAACTGAGCTTAACTCCCGACTCATCAATCTGTTCTTGCGGGATTTTATTTTTATCATCATTGCTTAAAATGAATGTAGCATTGGCCGGTAACAATGCTACGATTTTATGATTAGAAGCAATTTCTTTGAAATTTGAAACTTCCTTTGTTTCTGTACAACTAACTATAAATACTACAATCAATAAAATCCATTTTACCTTTTCCATGTCTTACAATTTTATCAATTTTTCCACCGCTGCCTCCAATGTACTTTCTTTTTTTGCAAAACAAAAACGAAGTACATTATTTTCAATCGGCGTTTTATAAAAAGAACTTACTGGTATAGTAGCTACGCCAAATTCTTTTACCAAACGTACTGCCATATCGTATTCTTTTTCGTGGCTAATATTTTTGTAACTATAAATTTGAAAATAACTACCATGGCTTGGCAATGGTTCAAATCTAGTTTGCTGCATTAAGGTTTGCAAATAATCTCTTTTTTGTTGTAACGCTTTTCCAAGATTTACATATTCATTTTCATTTTGCAAAAAAATGGCCAAGGCATATTGCACAGGGCCAAAAACAGAAAATGCATTAAATTGATGTATCTTTCTAAATTCTTTTGTAAGCATTGCTGATGCTATACAATAACCAGTTTTCCAACCAGTGCAATTATAAGTTTTACCAAAAGAAAAACACACAAAACTTCTTTCGTATAATTCAGAATATGCAAGAATGGATAAATGTTTTTTATCATCAAAAATTAAATGCTCATACACTTCATCGCTTATAATAAAAATGCCTGTACCATTTGTTATTTCTTTTAAAAATGCAATATCGGTTTCATCTAACACAGCACCAGTAGGATTGTGCGGAGAGTTGATGATGATGGCTTTTGTTTTGGAAGTAATTTTAGTTTTAGTAAGTGCTTTATCTATTCTATAATCATTTGCAGTAAGCGGAATTGTAATAGCAATGGCTCCGCACATTTCAATTGTTGGAATGTAACAATCGTAAGAAGGCTCAAAAACAATTACTTCATCGCCTTTTTGCAAAATAGCTGTGAGTGCGTTATATAATGCATATGTACCGCCAGGTGTTATTGTAATTTCATCAACTGGATTTATGTTTGTTGAATATAACTTTTGTACTTTTTCTGCAATTCTTTCTTTTAACAATGGCAATCCATTTGTGTGCACATATTGGTTATGGCCATCTTTCATGGCTTTGTTTACAAACTCTGCCAAGTTTTCATTCATGCCATAATCTGGAAAGCCCTGCCCCAAGTTAATTGCATTGTGCTCGGTAGCTAGTGCACTCATTGTTGTAAAAATGGTAGCGCCAGCATTGGGTAATTTACTTTGTATTGTTGGTTGCATTTTATATTATCTGAATTAATATATTTGAAAGATGTAAATTACAGCATGAAGAAGATTTTTAGCACATTATTATTAGTATTTTTTATTACAAATGTATTTGCACAAAAACCCTGCAGTGTGTTAAGCGCAAATGCATTTTATAGTTTTGTAATGCCTGGCAATATGCAAGTAGATGAAAATGGGCAGCCACGTAAAAGAAAAGTAAATAAAAATAGATCTATCTATATAAGTACCAATTGCAAAACAGCACCATCAATTAGTAAGGTTATGTATGATACTGTTTCTTCAAATTTTTTTATTGAAAAAGCAAAGGCTGAAGAGGTTTCAAGTTTGATGGATGATGCTAATCATAAAATAATTCTTAACGTTGCTAAATCTAGTTTTTTATGGAAAATAAGTATCGTAGAAAGCGGTGGAATTTCTATAACTGAAAATCCAAAAAGTATTATATTATTATGGAAATTAAAAAATAGGCAAAGCAAAATTTTAATAAAAACCGAAAGGCAACTAGCTACAATACCAATGTACTAAAAAGTGTTTTACAACAATAATCAATATTGAATTCAAGAAATAAAAAAGAGGCTTTTCAAAATAATGATAAGCTTCAATATATTTATTCGTTTTTTTATACAACTATTTAATCATTCTTTCAGAAAAAACAGTTTCATCATTACTTAATATTTTTAGGAAGTATATTCCTTTAGAATATTTTTGCATATCGATATTTTCTACAGAACTATTTGCTATTTTATTTATCAATAAACTTCCGTTAGCATTATAAATATTTATTTGGTCACCAACTTGTAAAGCCCTTACAGTAATATTTTCTACAAATGGGTTAGGAAATATATCTACATTTTTTGTTTTGCTATTACTAACATATCGAATTGTACTATACTCAAGTTTGCCACTCGTTTCTAAAAATTTAATTCGATAATAATTTGCAACTTCTATATTATTGTGCAGGTATTGGTATTGTAATTTATTATTTACAACATCAATATTGGCTAATGGTTTAAAATTTAATCCATCGGCACTCCATTGCAACTCGTATTTAACTATCCCATCTTGTTGTGCCATATCCCAATTTAATTGTGCATTGTTTTGTATTTTTTTTGCTGAAAATGAAATAAGCTTAATTGGTACAACTGCTGGTTGCGTAAAAGAAAAAATTCCTCTTCCATGTGTAGCTACAATTGTAAAGCCATCTATTGGACGCAATTTTATCATATCTACCCTTACATTGCCAATGTTTGTAGAATTTTGTACCCAAGTGGTAGTAGCCCCTGATAAAGCTAATGTACTCCAAACACCCATTTCGGTTCCTAAATACACCCCGCCAATAGCAGTTGAATTTCTACCAGAGGTATAAGGGCTTGGCACAAAAGCGCACCATCTAATTGGCATATCGGGCAAATTGTTTTCAATATTAACCCAACTTGTTCCTCCATTTATAGATTCCCAAACGCTTACCTGACCATAGTTAGAACATGTTGCAATCAAATGAAGGGAATTGCCAATTTCAACATCAATACAAGATAAATAGGCACCTGCAGTTGGTGAACCAGTTCCAGTTATTGGAATAGCGGTGAATGTTGGCGAAGCTCCATTAGCATTTGTTATTTTATATATTTCGGGTGTAGCAGCACTATTAGCAGCTACAAATATTGTTGTAGGTGTATTGGGATCTATTTTTATGGCACTAATTTGCCCAGCCAATCCGGTTACTGTTGTTGTAACATATGTATTGCTTGCGCCTACACTACTCAATCTTCCATAACTACCAGCAGTGGTAGATGTGTATAAAATATTATTAGCGTCATCATAATCTGTAGGATTAATAAATTTACCTTGGTCTGCAGTGCCGTATTGTGTAAACCCTGGAAAACTTGCACCAGAGTTTGTTGATACAGCATATCTATTATAAACATATCCCGAAATTTGAATAGCTCCATCCGTTTGATCGATATGAGTAAATGCACCATCGCCACCCGTAACAGTTGAGCCAGCGCCAACTCCAACTGAAGTCAATTTTTGCGTACCATTATCTTGCGCACCTGCCAATACGTAAATACTACCTGTGGTTGGTAGATAATCAGCTCCATAATATTGCGTAATATTTAAACCAGTATTTTTTTTAATCATTGTAGGAGGTGTACCTAATGGGTTAGTCATATTTGCAGCATAAAATATACCACCATCATTTCCAAAAATTACATTTGCACTACTACCAGGTTCGTACAAAATAATATGATTGTCTGCATGTACTAAGTTATTTGCAGCTGTTAAAGGAGCTGGAGGCGAAAAACTAGACCAAATTGATATCTGTTCAAATGTTGTTCCACCATCTTTACTTCTGCATAAATCTAATCCGCCAACAACAATATTATTTGCATCTAAAGGATCTATAGCCAATGCTAAAGCATACCAAGCTTGAGAGCTTGCAAAGTTTTGTGTATTACCATTACTTGTAGAAGAAGGGTTGGCACAAGCTGTCCATGCTGTACCAGAGTTTATAGATTTTTGAATATTGGTAACGGTATTACCATTACTAAAAACACCATAGATTGTCGTAGATAAACTTGGTGCTACCCTCAATTCAATTCTTGTGTAAGTACCAGCTGGTGTTATGTCTGTAAAATTGCCTAGGTCGCCTACAGTTGCTGCTGTAAAAGAGCCCACTTTAGAAACATACACTTTTGCAACACCTCCAAGACCTACTGTTGCAAATACATCTCCATTACTAGCAATTTGAATATCGTTGCCTTCTACGTTTAGCCAATCTGCACAGGTAGTACCTGATGAAGCTAAGACTTTTGTAAAAGTAGCTCCTCCATCTTTAGATTTCCATAAGCCGCCTGTATTACAAAAATATCCTGAAGAACCTACATATACGTGACCATTGGCAGCCACTTGAATATCGTTAATATTATAAAATTTGTTGCTTGTACCTATACCTGAAGCTGCAGATCCAAAGGTTGAAGTAAGTAAAGTCCAAGTAACACCATTGTCAATAGATTTAAATACACCACCTCCAGCTATCGCATCTGAATTTCCAAAACCACCTTCTCCAGTACCTAAGTATAGAGTAGCCGGTGTTGTGGGATCTTGTTCAATTACAGTAATAGCCAAGTTTGCGCTTACACCTGCTACATTAGCCCATGTAGGAGCAGCAGTTTTAAAATTTGTAGTTTTCCATAAACCGCCACCAACTGAACCTACAAAAACGGTATTACCAGTTGCATCTGTTTTATCAAATAAAATTGCCCTTACTCTTCCTGCTACATTATTAGGACCACGCTCTATCCAATTTGTTAATGCTTGTGTATTATTTATTCCTCTCTGAGATTCTATATAATCAGAAGCCGCTATTAATCTTTCTTTTGGAATGGAGTTGGTTGATATATCCCTTGTCATTTCAAACTCTTGTTTGTATGCCAAATCCATTCTGTCTTGTAATGACATAGCGCCTTCTTCTTCGTCGTTATCAATATTTTGATTAGAAGAAATACAACCTGCTAGCATAGTTATAAACAAAAGAAAAACTAGAGATGTTTTATGGGAAAAAAATTTTAACCTTTTCATACTTTTAAGATTATTTATCACTTATTAAGAGTAATAATTATGCTGTAGTAACGAAAATTTTTAATTAAAATTGTACTATCTTAATAACTGTTTGATACAGTTGAAAATAGTTTCAAGCATATTATAAAATATGAATGTTAAAATTAGATTTATTAAAGAATTAGAATAAATTAAAGATACTTATCTCCCTTTTTTCTTTTTACCTCAGCCACATATTCTTTTATTTCTTGCTCTTTATCTTTTTTGCAAATAAGCAATACATCTTTTGTATCTACTACTATAAAATCATCGAGTCCTTGTAGCACAACTAATTTATTGTTTGGCGCATGAACCATATTTTTAGTAGCATCTATTACAATTACTTCATTACCACCTACGGCATTTTCTAAATAATCTTTTTCTATGGTTTCGTATGCACTTTTCCAAGTGCCTAAATCGCTCCAGCCAAATGATGATGGAATTACATATACATTATCTGCTTTTTCCATTACAGCATAATCTATTGATGTGTTGGTGCATTGCGGAAAAATTCTTTCTAAAGCTTCTTGCTCTTTACTGGTGTTAAACT
>JAYSOC010000381.1:0-3764 GCA_043723285.1 Ferruginibacter sp.
GGATTTAATGTTTGCAGTTTTTGTTCTAAGGCTTCTATGTTGTTGGCTTTGGCTTTAAATTCTATGTTGGTGTGGCTCATTTTTTTTACCGAAAAGATAAGGAAGTTTTTTTTACAAAAAAATTAGTTTTGCCACAAAGGCTCTAAGGCACAAAGGGAAAATCTTCGCTTTTATTTTTTTGCCGAGTACCTGCCTGCCAGCAAAGGCAGGGTCGAAAAGACGTTTTATATTTTTATATAAAAGTTTTTTGAAAATAAGGCGGGAAGATAAAAGCTTCGCTTTTATGGGTACTTTAGATTGCATAATCTATTGCACAATCTGATGCATAATAAAAGATGAAAAATGGTATGTCGTTGAAGTGAGTGACACAACGATGATGACCAAAGCTGCTTCTTTGCCCACCAAACAATTTATAAAAAGCAAAACTTTATAAAATAAAAAATCCCCTCCGAATAATTGAAGGGGATTAAAAATTGTACTTGAGAAATTAATTATGACCAATTGCATTTATATCATCTTCTAAAGCATCGCCTTTTGGATCTGCACCATACTCGTTAGTTCCCGAATCTCCATTTGTACATGCTAATACTAAATTATAAATTGGAATTAAACAATACCAACCACTTTTACCAACATCATGCATACGGCGGATAGCTACCGCTATTGTTGGAATTAATAGTGCTAATCCTATAACCATATCTAAAATTGGGCTTTTTACAATAAACATAATCGGTAACCTTACTAATAATGTAAAAAGTACAAACCACCAATACTCACTTCGCCTTGCTCTTCCATTAAAATTTGCAAAATTTGTAAATACACTTTTAACTGATTCAATAAAATTCATAATAATAGTTTTTGTTGTTAAAAATACAAAATACAACAATACTTTTAAAACACAACTATTTTTTTAAGCAAAAAAAATCCCCTCCGAAAAAATCAGAGGGGACAATATTTCACAGCTCAAAACCTTGAACTTTGAACCTTAAACTTTGAACTTTTAATAACCCATTCCACCCATATCAGGTGCACCATGGCTATGCGGCGCTTCATCTTTAGGTTTGTCTGCAATTACGCACTCGGTGGTAAGCAACATACCTGCAATAGATGCAGCATTTTCAAGTGCTACACGAGCTACTTTAGTTGGGTCAATGATACCTGCTTTAAACATAGATGCTTCATACTGCTCTGTTCTTGCATTGTAACCATAATCGCCTTTGCCATTTTTAATAGCTTCTACAACGATGCTACCATCCACACCTGCATTGGCAGTAATGATGCGCAATGGCTCTTCAATAGCACGGCGTACAATAGCCATACCAGTAGTTTCATCAGCAATTTGTCCTTTTACTTTTGCATCTAAGCTTGATAATGCACGTATGTATGCAACACCACCGCCTGGTACAATACCTTCTTCCACCGCTGCACGAGTAGCGTGTAACGCATCGTCCATTCTATCTTTTTTCTCTTTCATTTCTACCTCGGTAGTAGCACCTACGTAAAGCACAGCAACGCCGCCAGCCAATTTAGCCAAACGCTCTTGTAATTTTTCTTTATCGTAATCAGATGTGGTATTTTCTACCTGAGATTTTATTTGATTTACACGAGCTGTAATATCTTTTTTAGCACCTTTACCACCTACAATTGTTGTATTGTCTTTATCAATTGTTACAGATGCTGCTTGGCCTAAAGTAGTCAATTCTACGCCTTCTAATTTGTGACCCAACTCTTCGCTAACAACGGTACCAGCAGTTAAGATAGCAATATCAGTTAGCATTTCTTTTCTTCTATCGCCAAATCCCGGTGCCTTTACTGCTGCTACTTTTAGCGTACCACGTAGTTTGTTTACTACTAAAGTCGCTAGTGCTTCTCCTTCTAAATCTTCTGCTATAATTAATAACGGACGACCACTTTGTGCTACTTTTTCTAAAATGTGCAAAATATCTTTCATCATAGAAATCTTCTTATCGAAAATAAGGATGAAAGGATTTTGTAACTCTACACTCATTTTTTCGCTGTTGGTTACAAAGTATGGAGAAATATATCCTCTATCAAATTGCATACCTTCTACAATATCTACAGTTGTATCTGTACCTTTTGCTTCTTCTACAGTAATCACACCTTCTTTACCCACTTTTACAAATGCTTCCGCAATTAGTTTACCAATAGCTTCGTCATTGTTTGCAGAAATAGTAGCTACTTGTTGTATTTTCTTAGCATCGTTGCCTACGCTCTGGCTTTGGCTACGCAAGTTTTCTACAATTAGAGAAACTGCTTTATCAATACCACGCTTTAGGTCCATTGGGTTTGCCCCCGCTGCTACCATTTTAAGCCCTTCGCCAATAATAGACTGAGCCAATACCGTAGCAGTAGTTGTACCATCACCTGCAATTTCTGCAGTTTTAGATGCAACTTCCTTTACCATTTGTGCACCCATGTTTTCAATTGGGTCTTCCAATTCTATTTCTTTTGCTACGGTTACACCATCTTTGGTTACCTGTGGTGCACCAAATTTTTTCTCAATAACCACATTACGACCTTTTGGCCCTAGGGTTACTTTTACTGCATTTGCAAGGGTATCTACACCCTTTTTCATTCTGTTTCTTGCTTCTATATCGAAGAAAATTATTTTGCTCATGGTCTTAATTCGTTAATGTGCTAATTAGCTAATTGGCTAATTACTCACGGTTGAAAAATTATTTTTTAAATTAAATCAGCTTTGAATTGAAAAAATTAGCACATTAGCAAATCAGCTAATTGGCTAATTCGATAATTATACTATCGCCAATATATCACTCTCCCTCATTATCAACAAATCTGCCCCATCAATAGTAATTTCAGTACCTGCATATTTGCCATACAAAACGGTATCGCCAGCTTTTACGGTCATTGGTTCATCTACCTTACCAGGGCCCGCTGCCATTACAGTTCCTTTAGATGGTTTTTCTTTTGCGGTATCTGGAATATAAATTCCGCCTGCGGTTTTTTCTTCCGCAGCAGCAGGTTTTACAATAACCCTGTCGTGAAGCGGAGTTACGCTAAGCTTCTTACTAGTAGCCATAATATATTTGTTTTTTTGTGAAATGATTGTACCCGTATTTGGGTGTGCAAAACTAAGCTAATATTGTACCAAAGCGGCATAAAAGAATAGTTGTCATTTTTGCTTGCCAAAACGGCACGAACAAAAGGCATTTTTGCATACATGCAAAAATGCCTTGGTTACGGGCGAAAAGCCCAGATGGAACTTCGGTGGCGTCGCACATTTCATCTTCAGCTATCTATTTAGCTTTTATTATGCAATAGATTGGCGGAGTAGATTGACTTCTCATCCATGGGTTTGACCCATGGTTACTCAAATCAAACCCCTTCGGGGTTTATAAAAAATTAAGCAGCTTTCTGAAAGTTATTAATTTATACTTTAAAGCAAGCTTAATATCTCAATACTAAATACTCAATACTAAATACTCAATACTCAATACTAAATACTCAATACTAACTTCAATTTCCTTAATTTTGCACCTCAAATAAAGGTTTTTGAGACGATGCTAAGCAGAAGAAATATTAGAGTAAAAGTAATGCAAACCTTATACGCTGTGGACAGTATGAGTGGTGGCGTAAAACCCGGTGAGCCAATTGCTATTCTTACCAAAAAGATAGAACAAAGCAAACAATTATTTGCATACCTCGTTTATTTTATTACAGAAACGGCTCGTTATGCGGAAACGGATGCAAATAATAAAGCAAGCAAAAATTTACCGACGGCT
>JAYSOC010000382.1:0-9511 GCA_043723285.1 Ferruginibacter sp.
TATTTTTTTGCCACGAATTACACAAAGAAACACGAATAAAGAGAGCAATTCGTGAAAATAAGTGTGATTCGTGGCTTTTTAATTCCTGCATTCGTGACAGCCTAAAACAAAAAAGCCATTCCAATACAATTGAAACAGCTTTTTATAAAAATGTATTAACTAAAAATTATTTAGCTAGAACGTCCATTACTTTATCTTTATGAACGATAGATTCTTTAAAGGAATAAGCGCCAGTTTTTTCGCTACGAACTGTACGAATTAGTTTAGTCCAGTTTTTTGCGTCTTGTGCTGCCTTGCTATCTTTAATTTTCGAGTTTTTTGATGCTGCTTTTGCCATGATATTTTATTTATAATTTTATTATTGTAAATGGTAAGTTTTTTATGATAGTTGAAAAATCAACTAACCAACCAATCAACTACTTAATTTCTTTATGTACCGTTACTTTTTTTAGGATTGGATTAAATTTCTTTAGCTCCAAACGCTCTGTTGTATTCTTTTTGTTTTTAGTAGTTATATAACGACTTGTACCCGGTTTCCCGCTAGCTTTGTGCTCTGTACACTCCATAATAACCTGTACTCTGTTGCCTTTCTTTGCCATTGTTATTGTTTGATAAAT
Organism: Ferruginibacter sp.; assembly: GCA_043723285.1. Lineage (GTDB taxonomy): Bacteria > Bacteroidota > Bacteroidia > Chitinophagales > Chitinophagaceae > Ferruginibacter. The sequence goes on from JAYSOC010000382.1 coordinate 618, forward strand.
TTGAAAATGAGAAGTTTAATCTTCTAATTTTCTTATTAAATTAATTACTAGATTTTTGATCCTGCTGCACGCATTGCCTTTACGGTAGCATACAAACCATTCTTATTAATGGTACGAATAGCTTCTGAAGACAATTTCATGGTTACCCATTTGTCTTCTTCTGCAATAAAATAACGCTTGGTTTGTAAGTTTGGTAAAAACCTGCGCTTTGTTTTAATATTTGAATGAGAAACCTTGTTACCAACAATTGGTCTCTTTCCTGTAAGTTCACATACTCTTGCCATGTCCTTTATTTTTGGACGGCAAAAGTAATGAAATTTATTTATAATAGCTGGAGGATTTTTAATTATTTTTTAAACATGTGTGTATAACGTAGCAAGCAAGGTGAATTTAAGTACAAAATAGCTTAAAATCCTATTTATTTTTAGCTACAAATTGCTGCCTTAATCGCATTACTTGTAAAAACAAGGCCAACATTATTAGTATTACACCTATGTAAAACACATTTTTAAACATTTTTCCTTCGCCAAAAAAGATAAAAGCTAAGATAATACCATAAACAGGTTCTAAATTATACATTAAATTACAGGTAAATGCCGATATTTTTTGAAGTGCTTTTAATTGTAAATCAAAGCATAGTACAGTACAAACGACCGCTAAAATAAGCAACCAACCTGCATCTGACCATGTGGGAATAAAATAACTTGCAGGACTAGCTTTTAAATAAAAAGGAAGTAACACAGTTAATATTAGTAAACCACCTCCCAATTCATACAAAGTGAGTATGCGTGGCGAAAATTCTTTTACCAACTGTTTATTAAAAATGGGAAATATAGCTGCTCCGAATGCGGCTAATATACCATAGAATATACCAAGTTTATATTGTGGATGAAAATCGAAAATGATGTAAATACCTGCTATGGCCATTAAACCTAGTAAAAGCTCGGGTATAATTATTTTTTTTCGAAGAATGATAGGCTCTAATAATGCAGAGAAAAAACCTGCTGATGATAAACAAACCAATGCTACCGAAATATTGCCAAATTTTACTGCACCATAAAACGTAACCCAATGAAATGCAATAATGCCTCCAACTCCCGCCATGCGTAATATATTTCTGGGTGTTTGCTTTACAAACTCTTTTTTATACCATAAAATGGCAGCCAATACTAGAACGGTAATGAGTAGTCTGTACCAAACGAGTAAGCCTTCGTTGAGCATGATAAGCCTGCCGAGCACAGCGGTGAAGCCAGCTAAAAAAACGGCAATATGTAGTTGAATGAAGGCTTTTTTCATTGGGGCGAAGATAATGGAAAAAAGCCCCACCTATCCTCCCCGAAGGGGTGAGAAACCAACAAGATAAAGTAGAAGATTGCCAAAGTATAAAAAAAATAATGCATAATCTATCTGGTAATCTATTTTACAATAAAAGATGAATAAGGAATTTAATGTTGAAATGCTTAAATACAATAGTTGAATGGAGAACTTAAGTCTGGCCTCCCTCTCTTTTGGAGAGGGAATGAGGGTGAGGCTTGGATGAAAAATGGTATGCCGTAAAAGTGAGTGACACAACGCTGATGACCATAGCTGTTTCTTTGTTTGAACAATAAAAATGACACAAGTCTAAAAATATTTACAAAAAATGATTAGTGGCTTCCGCTCACGGGCAAACATCCCTATATTTGCGACCATAATAACTAACAATAATATGAGCTATAAACGCATCAACAACATTACGGGCTGGCTAGTATGCATCATTGCATGTAGCGTGTATATTTTAACCATGGAAAAAAATGGCAGTCTGTGGGACTGTGGCGAGTTTGCATCTAGTGCATTTAAACTGCAAGTGCCTCACTCTCCTGGTGCGCCGTTTTTTGTATTAATTGGTAGGTTATTTATGGCGCCGTTTGGTCCTGAAAATGCGGCCACGGGTATTAACTTGATGAGTGCATTATCGAGCGGATTCGCCATTTTATTTTTATTTTGGACCATTACACATTTTGCAAAAAAATTAGTAAGCAAAGCTGGTGAAGAATTAGATGGGGGCAAAATAGCAGCTATCATTGCTGCTGGTATAGTTGGTGCATTGGCTTATACTTTTTCTGATACTTTTTGGTACGATGCGGTGGAAGGTGAAGTGTATGCATTGTCATCTTTTTTTACGGCATTGCTTTTTTGGATGATGCTTAAGTGGGAAAATGAAGTAACGGATGAACAAGCTGCTGGCATAAAAGGACATTTTACAAAAGCGGATAGATACATTGTTGTTATATTTTTCTTGATGGGATTATCGATAGGTGTGCATTTGTTGAACCTTCTTATCATTCCTGCCATTACGATGATTTACTTTTTTAAACGCTATACAGTTACATCTGCAAAAACATGGTTGGCATTTTTTGTGAGTATTGTTATTACAGGTCTTGCGCAAAAAGCGCTGATACAATGGACGGTAAAAGGAGCAGGTAGTTTTGATATCATTTTTGTAAATGATTTTGGGTTGCCATATTTTACTGGGTTTGCTTTTTTCTTTTTAATGCTTGCTGGTATTAGTTGGTTTGCATTAAGGATAGCCAAACAAAAAAATTGGAACTTACTTAAATTGGGTGTGTGGTGTTTTGCATTTATTATATTGGGTTGTTTTGCATCTTACTCTACTACTTTGGTACGTAGCAATGCAAACGTGGCGGTAGATATGAATGAAGTAGATAACCCTGTAAACCTCATGAGTTATGTATCTCGTGAGCAGTATGGTGACTGGCCTATTTTATTTGGTCAGGATTTTACTGCGCAAATACAGGATTCAAAAGTAACAGAAACTTATATAAAAGGTGAAGGCAAATATGTAAAGGAGGGTAAAAAAGTTCAGTACGTTTATGCACCAGAAGATCAGCATTTTTTTCCTCGTATGTGGGATCAAAGCAATGACCAAGGCCGTGCAGATTATTATGCAGATTTTGCTGGTATTGGAAAAAATAAAGATGGTACTTATGAGCGTGCGCCTACGATGGGTGAGAACATTAGCTTCTTTATAAATTACCAAATGAACTGGATGTACTTCCGTTATTTTATGTGGAATTTTGCTGGAAAACAGAATGATGTGCAAGGTGCATACATGAGCAATGTAAGAGATGGTAACTGGAAAACTGGTATAGGTTTTTATGATACGATGCGCTTAGGCGATCAGAGCAAACTTCCTGACACATTAATAAATAATAAAGCCAATAATAAATTGTATTTGTTGCCATTTATATTGGGCATACTTGGTTTGGTATATCAAATAAAAAATGATAAAAGAGATGCTTTGGTGGTAGGTTTATTTTTCTTCTTTACCGGAATAGCCATTTCTCTTTATTTAAACATGGCGGGTAACCAACCTCGTGAAAGAGATTATGCGTTTGTAGGTTCGTTTTATGTATTCTCTATATGGATTGGCTTGGGAGTATTGATGGTGAAAGATTGGTTAATGATGGCTTTGAAAAACAGTCGTAATGCAGCAATAGCTGCAGGAATAATTTGTACACTTGCAGTACCAGTTATAATGGCCAACCAAGAGTGGGATGACCATGATAGAAGCCAAAAAACAATGGCACCAGATTTAGCAAAAGATTATTTAGAAAGTTGTGCACCAAATGCCATTTTATTTACGTTTGGCGATAACGATACTTATCCACTTTGGTATGCGCAAGAAGTGCTTGGTGTACGTCCGGATATACGTGTGATGAACACGAGTTTACTAGGTACAGATTGGTACATAAACCAGCTTAGATATAAGGTAAACAATAGTGACCCAGTAGATGTAATATGGACACCACAACAAATTAGAGGATCTAATAGAGATGTAGTATATAATGCACCAAAGCCTGGTGTAGATGCTACAAAGTATATGGATTTATATACGATGATGAAAGATTATGCTGGTAGCGATGACCCAGCAAAAATGGAGCAAGGTAGAGATGGCAGTATGATGAATGTTTTTCCAAATAAGAAAGTGAGCGTGCCGGTGGACATGGCTTTGGTAAAACAAAATGGTACGGTAAATGCGACTGACTCTACTGTGAACGAATTGCAATTTGATATACCTAAAAATTATTTGTATAAAAATGATGCGGCTATATTAAATGTAATTGCTGCTAACAAATGGAAGCGCCCTATTTATTTTACATCTCCTTATGGTGAGCTTGGTTTTCAAAAATATTTAAGACAAGATGGATTATCGTATAGACTTGTACCTGTAGCAAATGGCGATGTAAATAAGGAAAGGGTAATGGATGTGATGATGAATAAATTTGTATTTGGTGGTGCAGGTAAGCAGGGTGTTTATTTTGATGAAGAAAATAGAAGACATTTAAATAGCATTCGTTTGGCATACGCACAAGCGGCGGGCAACCTTGCAGATAATAATAAAAAAGATGATGCAAAGAAATTATTGCACAAATGCGATGATGGTATTTTGGAAAGAAATATGCCTTACGGAATGGCGAGTAGAGGACAACAGCAAAATCAATTTTCGTTGCAAATGGTGTTGGCTGCATATAAAGCTGGCGATACAACGTTGGCTACAAAGATAGGCAATGCAGTAAAAAAAGATATGGAGCAACAAGTGACATATTATGAAAGCTTACCTGATGCAAAACGTGAAGCCATGCGCCAAGAGGAAGAAAGAAATCTACAGCTTTTGCGTGGTTTGATGCAGATGCAAGATCAGTTTACAAAACCTGCAACAAATATGGAAAACCCTGGGCAACTAAAAACGCAAGGGCCTTAAAAAATAATTCTTGATGTAAATAATTGAAAGCCTCATGCGAAAAGTATGGGGCTTTTTTTAACAACCAAAGGGGGGAATGTTTCGTAAATTGCAGGAGTCCCCCCCTTACCTTCTCCACTTTGTGTAGAGGGAGAGTTAGAAGATAAAGTAATAAATTACGCAATTGTTTTTTAATATTGTTATTCTATTGCATAATAAAAGATGAAAAATGGTATGCCGATGAAGTGAGTGACACAACGATGATGACCATAGCTTTGTTTTTGCTTGGACAAAAAAATAAAAAATGTAAATAAATATTTAGCACTTCGAGTTAAATATTCTTACATCGAAAATCTTAATTCTAAAATCTATCTCATGTTAGGTCATAATTTTTCAAAATACAATCCAAAGGATGATGAGCCAAGTGGTTTTGATAAGCTCATGAAAATGTTTACGCAATTGCTAACTTATACGAGTGGTGATTTTAACGAAGCTATGCAATGGATGAATGAGTTGGATAAAGAATATAAATTGACGAATGATGAATATGGCATGGGCGATTTTTTAGAAGATTTAAAACGCAAAGGATACATTGATGAAAATCCAAACAATGGAGAAATAAAAATCACGGCAAAGACAGAACAGACGATTAGAAAAAGCAGTTTGGAAGAAATTTTTGGTAAGTTAAAGAAAACAAAACAAGGCAATCACCAAACATTTAAGCCAGGTGGTGGCGATGAAATAAATCCGGAAACTCGGCCATTTCAATTTGGAGATAGCATGGAGCAGATAGATTTTACATCGTCTATTCGCAATGCACAAATAAACCATGGTATTGATAGTTTTCGCATGCAGGAAGATGATTTGGAAATAAGAGAAACAGATTTTAAATCGCAAACATCTACTGTATTAATGATTGATATTTCTCACTCCATGATTTTGTATGGAGAAGATAGAATAACTCCTGCCAAAAAAGTAGCGATGGCTTTGGCAGAATTGATAAAAACGAAATACCCGAAAGACACGTTGGACATTGTTGTGTTTGGCAACGATGCATGGCCAATAGAAATAAAAGATTTGGCCTATTTGCAAGTAGGGCCGTATCATACAAACACGGTTGCAGGCTTGGAATTGGCCATGGATATTCTTCGCCGCAGACGAAACCCAAACAAACAAATTTTTATGATAACAGATGGTAAGCCTACTTGTTTAAAAGTGGGTAAGCAATATTATAAAAATAGTTTTGGGGTAGATAGAAAAATTCTTACTCGTTGTATGAGCCTTGCTACACAATGTAAAAAAGCAAAGATTGTCATCACCACTTTTATGATAGCGAGTGATCCTTACTTGCAGCGCTTTGTGCAGGAGTTTACGGAAACAAATAATGGCAAGGCTTTCTTTGCATCGTTGGATAAGTTGGGGGCGTTTATATTTAGGGATTTTGAGAGTGGGAAGCGGAAGACGGTGTATTGATTTAATTTTTTATTATGAAACTAATTATAATTCTTTTATTAATATCTCTTTGTTCTTGTGGGCAAATAAACAATAACAATGAAGATTATAAAATAGTTAACTTATATGTTGCTGGATGTGATAGTGTTTTTTATTGTGCAAAAGAAAGTTTTGATAGAAACAATCTAATTTCGTCAAAGAAAGATGACTCAGTTTTTATCAATAAAATAATTTCTGAAAGTTTACATAATAAAAATAAAATATTATGCAAACCATTTGGAGGTAATTGTGGGGGTGTGGGTGGAACGACATTAGCATTAGCAGAAATTTTTAAGTCAAAAAATATTCCGTTTGTTGTTTCTAAAACTACAACAATTGAAGAAAAATATTTTGATGATGTTCCACTTGTGGAGATTCTAAAGCAATTTGAAAATAACGAGCCCCTGCTAATTGAACCTAAAGAAGAAAAAAAGATATCGGAAAATGTGTATGAAAAAGCATTGACGATTATAATTTCTGGTAAATAAGAACTATTTTTTTATAAAGGAATAAACTGTACAAAAATACAAAAAACTAATTTTAAAAGTATTGCTAAAATTATACAAAAGGAAAAAGCTAGTGTCCCTCTAAAGGATTTAATGTTTATAATAAAGACTACTGAAAATGCCTCTTTTAGTAACGCAATTGATTTGATTGACCAAATGGCAATTTGCAACATTAAATCAGGTCATTATAAAGAAGGAGAAATTACAAAAGATGAAATAAACTGTATAGAAAATTTTTAATAATATTATCCTATTTTACTATACCAAAAAATGCTTTAACTTTAAACAAAATAACCGTTATGCCAGTAACAGAATTACAACAAAAATTGATAGATAAAATTAGCTCTACTGATGATGTTGATTTACTAGAAGATATTTATAGCTTCATTGGAATAGATGAAGAAGTAGAAAAATTTTATACTTTATCGGATAAACAAATTTCTAACATAGAGCAATCTCAGCAGCAAATTAAAGATGGGAATTATTTTTCTAACGATGATGTAAATAAAGAAATAGACGAATGGTTAGAAAAATAATTTGGTCTGCAAATGCAAAAGCGGATAGGATAGAAATTTTAGATTATTGGATTAAAAGAAATAAGTCCAACAGCTATAGCAAAAAATTAAACCTTCTTTTTAGAGAAGCAATCAATCTGGTTGCGAAAAATCCAACTATTGGTCATGTTACTATTAAAGAAAACGTGAGGGTAAAAATTGTAAAACAGTTTTTAATAATTTATGAAATAACAGAGGATTCAATACACATACATTCCATATTTGACAATAGAAGAAACCCCGAAGAATTTATTAAAAGATTATAATTTAAAATAACAAATGACTCAAAAAGCAAGTACCCTAGGCGAATTAAAAAAAAACGGCTACACCCCAAAGTCCATCAAAGATGAAATAAGAGAAAATCTTATTGTAAAAATTAAGGCAAAAGAAAATCCTTTCCCAGGTATAATGGGTTATGAGGACACGGTGATTCCTGATACGGAACGTGCATTGCTGAGCAGGCACAATATTCTTTTTTTAGGATTGCGTGGGCAAGCGAAAACCCGTATGGCGAGGCAAATGGTGGAGTTATTGGATGAATATATTCCTATAGTGAGCGGTAGCGAAATAAGTGACGATCCTCTGAAACCAATATCTAGATATGCCATAGATTTAATTGCAGAAAAAGGCGATGATACACCCATAGATTGGCTACACCGAAGCAAACGCTATGGAGAAAAATTGGCTACACCAGATGTGAGTGTAGCAGATTTGATTGGAGATATTGACCCCATTAAAGCAGCCAATTTAAAACTCGATTTTGCAGATGAGCGTGTGTTGCATTATGGCATTATTCCAAGAAGCAATCGTGGTATATTTGTAATAAACGAATTGCCCGATTTGCAGGCACGCATACAAGTATCGTTGTTTAATATTTTAGAAGAAGGCGATTTGCAAATACGTGGATTTAAATTGCGCTTGCCGCTGGATGTATTGTTTGTGTTTACGGCTAACCCTGAAGATTACACAAATCGTGGAAGTATTGTAACACCTTTAAAAGATAGAATTGAAAGTCAGATTTTGACACACTATCCAAAAACATTGGAAACTGCTTTACAAATAACAGAACAAGAAGCTAGCATAAACGATGCACAAAAAGAAAGAGTACTTGTTAGCGATCTTATAAAAAGATTGATAGAACAAGTAGCATTTGAAGCCAGAGAAAGTGAATTTGTAGATAAAAAAAGTGGAGTAAGTGCAAGGCTTACCATTGCTGCTTATGAAAATGCAGTGAGTGCTGCCGAACGAAGAGCTATTATAAACGATGAAACTACAACGCATGTTTGGTTGAGTGATCTAAATGGAATTATTCCATCCATTACAGGAAAAATAGAATTGGTGTATGAAGGTGAACAGGAAGGTCCTTTTCAGGTTTCATTTAATTTGTTGGAGAAATCTATTCGTACACAATTCAAACAATATTTTCCTGACCCAGATACATTGAAGAAAAGAAAAGGAAAAGAACCAGCACCAGAAAGTCCTTACAAAGCCATTACCAATTGGTTTGATAATGGTAACTCATTAGATTTATTTTTAGAAACAAAAGATGAAGAAAAAATTGTAAAACTATACAAAGTAAGTGGCTTGCATGCACTAGCT